>CAZANS010000124.1:0-6728 GCA_964486565.1 uncultured Victivallales bacterium | reverse complement strand
CGGGAAGGAACTGGGCAAAAGGAAGCTTCGACTTCATAAAATAGTAGTTGATGTTGTTAGGCATCTCCATGGGGCCGAATATATAGCGCAGTTTGAGCGCGTAATGCCAAATTTTCTCTGCAAGTCCGCGCTCACCTTTCTCGGCCGCTATGCCGTCCTTTTCTGCCTTGTCTTCGAAATGACGTGATATATGCCCGTCCTCCCTGGCTCCGGTGGAAAGAAGATATTGGTAGTTGGGCTTAAAGTAATCCAGCAAGGGCTGCCCGTTCTTGAAGTTCACGGCCATAACCAAAATAATAATCCCCAGAGCTCCGGCAAGCATCAGACCAAGAGGCCTGGCAAGCTTCCTCGCCGCCGACAATGAGAAAATCTCAGCAATCAAGCCTTTCTCTCTGGGCAGAACACAGAGCCCAACCCAACAGAAAACCATTAGAATCCACAGCAAACCGGAATGGCGCACAAAGAAAGGCACCAGCGAAAGCGCGCCGAGAACAAGACAGGATGCCGGCTTGAAACCGCGTTCGTACACGTAAACCGCGCAGGCCAGCGAGACAAGCGAGACGAACATGTAGAAACTGGCCTTTAGTATGTGAGACTCGTATATGACCAATGGCGCGTAGATCCCCAGCAGCAGCCCCGCGGATATGGCGACAATATCGCTGGAGAATATTCTCCTCGCAGCAAAGACCGTCAAGGCTATGCTTCCAAGGCCAAGAAGCATCTGGGCGACCACCACCGCCAAAGGCAGCTCCTCGCTCCCAGCCAAAGCCCGAACAAACGCCACGAACAGGCTGTACGCCGAGAAAGCCGTCTTGCCCTCATAGAAGTTCTCGCCAGATGCCAGCAGCTTCCTCATGTCCAGGCCGTAGAGAACATGATAGAACCTGAAGGCCGACCTGTGCCAGTCAACGAAATAGAGGATTCTGACAACAAGCCCAGCAAGAAGCGGAAGTCCGTAGACAGCCGCCGTCCGCAGCCTGCTGCTCCTGTCCGAGTAATGTCTGATCAAATCCGCTCTCATATGCTGTGCATAAGCTCTTTCGTAAGCTGTCTTCCTATGTCTCATCACGGCACGGCTCAGGCCGCAGTTACAATCTTATCATAAAGGAAGCTAAAAAACAAGCCCCCACAGAATTCCTGTTTGTTTATGCTTACCCATGTTGAACAGAGGGGCTCTTTGGGATAGATTACACTTGGAGGACAAGGTGAGATAATGTGCGGAATATGCGGAATCTTCAATATTGACGGCAGTGACCTCGACGAGGGTGTGCTGCGATCAATGAACGACATCCAGGCCCATCGCGGGCCGGACGGGGAGGGGACATGGAACGGCGGCAACGTCGGCCTCGCTCACCGCAGACTTTCGATCATTGACCTCTCCGCAGGCGCACAGCCCATGTGCAACGAGGACTCCACAGTCTTCATCACATACAACGGCGAGATATACAACCACCGCGAACTTCGCAAGATGCTCGAGGGCAAGGGGCACATATTCAAGACCTCATGCGACACCGAGGTCATCCTGCACCTTTACGAGGAGCACGGGAAGAACTGCGTGGACCTGCTCCTGGGCATGTTCGCCTTCGCCATCTTCGACACCCGAAATAAGTCGCTGCTCCTGGCAAGGGACAGGATGGGGCAGAAACCCCTGGTATATTTCATTCTCAAAAGCCCCGAAGGCCAGCCTGCGGCACTGGTGTTCTCCAGCGAGATACAATCTCTAAAGGCACATCCCAAGATGCCCCGTGAGATCAACCCGCAGTCATTGCACGACTACCTGACGCTCCAGTACGTGCCCTCTCCCGACACCATCTACAAAAACGTCCGGAAGCTCCCCCCGGGGCATGTCCTCGATATTGGACAGGAGGAGCCGAATCTGCGAATCTCGCAATACTGGAGGTGCAATTTCTCCCAGAAGCTGGACATGAGCTTCGAGGATGCCTCCGCCAAGCTCCGCATGCTTCTCGAGGACGCAGCGAGGAAAAGGCTGATGGCTGATGTCCCGCTCGGAGCATTCCTCTCGGGCGGGATTGATTCCACCGTCGTCGTCGCAATGATGAAAAAATTCTCCCTCATGCCCATCAAGACTTTCACCATTGGCTTCGATGAGCAGAAATACGACGAGAGGTCTTTCGCCCTCGTCGCTGCCGGCGCCCTCGACACCGAGCACCGGCAGAAGGTCGTCAACCCGGCCGACTTCAATATCCTCGAGAAGCTCGTCTCGCACTACGGCGAGCCATTCTCAGATGCCAGCATGCTCCCGACTTTTCTGCTGAGCCAGTTCACAGCCGAACACGTCAAAGTCGCCCTCAGCGGCGACGGCGCTGACGAGATATTCGCCGGATACTACAGATACCTCGTCATGAAATACGCCAGGATCGCCGACTTCATCCCTCATCCCCTGCGAAAGGCCATGTTCGGCATCCTTGCCTCACCGCTGCCACCAAAGACCGAGGAAAGGACATTCTTGGGACGCGCAAGAAGAATCCTCGAAGTCCTCTCGTCCTCCACGCAACGCCGATACCTCGACACGATCAGCCGCTTCGATGAGAAGGCAAAAATATCCGTGTATTCCAGGGATTTTGCGAATCTCGCACTCCAGGACACCCAGAGGATATTCGACGAGATCGCCTCATCGCTCTCCGCCGAGAACCCCGTGGAGAAAGTCATGGAGACAGACCTGCTCACATACCTCCCTGGGGACATACTGACGAAGGTTGACATCGCCTCCATGGCAAACTCCCTCGAAGTCCGCAGCCCGTTCATGGATCACAGGGTCGTCGAGTTCGCAGCCTCCATGCCTCTCAGCTTCAAACAAAACGGCACAAACAGAAAACACATCCTGATCGAGTCCTTCAGGCAAGATATCCCCGAAAAACTCAGGGAAAGAGGGAAAATGGGATTCGGCGTCCCCATAGCACGATGGCTCCGAAACGAGTGGAAAGACATCGCCCGGGAAAAGCTGCTTGACGGAATAGCCGTGAAAAACGGCTTGCTCAACCGGGAGGCAGTAGGCAGCATGCTCGACAGCCACTGCCAGTTAAAATCCGACTCCAGCTACTCCCTATGGAGCCTCCTCGTACTCGAGACTTGGCTCGAACAGAATTAACCAAAGCAGCTAATGGGAATGAACACTCCCGCCAACACCAAACTCCGTACCCGCGAAAAAATGCTAACACAATTTCTTCCTTTTTTTAACGCTGTGCTCTGCCACCGAGCGGATGCGAGGTCGGCAGAAGCGACTTGTTCGAATTCAAATCCTTTTTAAACCACGAAACACACGAAACACACGAAAGGAAGACAAAGAATTCTTTTTCCCGCGTCCTTCAATGCCTTTTGTAGTTGAACATATTCTGGAATCCAGCCAAATCAACCGGATGTCACCTGATTCCTCAAATTCCATAAAAGACGCAGGCTAAAGCCTGTACTCCAAAACTCGCGAGCAATAATTGACCGTTGGTAGCTCTCCTTTGGAGTCCACGCTTCAGCGTGTCTTCCGTTCCCTTGACCATAAGTTACACTGGCATTGGTCGAATGTCAACGTACGTCACTTTGAATGAGAACCATCCAATCAGGGGCAACGGTGCTTCGCCGTGTCCCGCTTGAGGTGCATGTTGGGCGCTTATCATCAGTCTGTCCAAGTTTTATACAAATAACCGTGCGTATTGTCGTGCGGAATGCCAAGTGGGGGAAGAATGTCGTTTTGAAGGAACTCATCAGCTCTATGCCCAAAATAGTTGAAGAACAATAATCCGGTCTCCTCGTGCATCTGCCATTGGCTCGATAATAGGATCTCAATCGACCATTTGTATTCCTTCCCATCGGAATAGGCCCACAAAAGTATTTTGTTCTTCCGGCATATTAACCCACCCAACGCCACGCTCCGGTGTCCGACTTAGTCGGATTACCAGAAGCGACTTGTTAAAGCTTAATTCATTTTACACAGAGATAGGGAAGGTAATAAAAAAATAGTAATCTGTGATCGGTAATCAGTAATTGGTAACTTCAGCACTCCAGCACTTTCGCACTTTAGAACTTCCTTATCGCCTCCTTGCATCCTTCGGCGCCTTTTCTCATCAGGCTTTCGCCGACGAGTATTGCGTCGAATCCGACGGCTCTCAGGTGCTGTGCGTCGGACGGGGAGGAAATCCCGCTTTCAGACACCGATATGCAGCCTTGAGGTATCGAGGCATGCAGTTTTTCGGACACGGCGATGTCGGTGACAAAAGTCCTCAGATCGCGGTTGTTGATGCCGTAGATGCTGGCTCCGGCATCAACAGATTTCTCTATGTCCAGCCTTGTGTGTGACTCGACAAGCGGCTCCATGCCCAGCTCTCTCCCGAGGTCTATCAGATCCTTCAGCTCGGCGGTGTGCAGCACACATGCGATGAGCAGGAAGGTGTCCGCACCGGCGGCGCGGGACTCGTATATCTGGCATGGGGCGATAATGAAATCTTTTCTCAGCACCGGGATGCCGGGTGCCGACTCCTTGACAAGTTTGATGTATGCGATGTCGCCTTGGAAATATTTCTTGTCGGTGAGCACACTTATTGCGTCCGCACCCGCAGCCTTGTACGCCGCCGCCATGATTTCAGGGTCGAAATCCTCGCATATCACCCCGGCTGACGGCGATGCCTTCTTGATCTCGGCTATCACAGCCAGCTCCTGCTTTCGCAGCGCCGCGCAAAAATCAAGCGGGCCGGGGAGATCGCGGATCAGGGCCTTGTGATCGCTCGACGACGCCATGACAGCACCCAGCTCCTGCCTCTTGTCTGTTAGTATCCGCTCAAGTATGTCTGGAAAATCCATCGTCATTCGCACTCAATTGAACCATCTTTGAAAATCACCCGACCCAGTCTTAAAGATTATATTTCAATCACGCCAATTATCAAACGGGAAAGCCACGAATTCAGAATTGTCGGTAATCCACGTCGGAGTTCACAGCTTTAGCGTGCTGTAAATGAGCAATCTCCTCACCAGTATTTCCGGTCGTAGTCGCGGTACAGCCGGTGTATATGCCAGCCGAAGCGGATCCCGCCGGCAAACAGCTTGACCAGGTCTCTCAGCGGCACCCTGACCTTGTTCACCCTCGGCGGGATCTTGGCGGCACCGAAGGCGTACAGCAACGAGAAGTAGCGGTAGAACCTCTTCAGCGGGAGCCTAGTGGGCAGGATGGTGTGGAGGCAGTCGTAGTAGAGGCATGGGTCGTCGCAGATGAACTTTCCGGAAGCTTCCTGGAAAGCATGCGTCCCGGGCGGCGGGGAGAACACCGTGAACGCATACTCCGCAGGCGACATCTCCTCGATCCCCCGCCGTATCGCAAGGAAATCCTTTTCCTCGAAATCCGGGTTCACCATGAAGGCCGCGTGTATGTTGATGTTCAAATCCCTTAGTATCTTGCGTGCCCGGCGGTTCTGGTCGGGTGTGGCGTTCTTGTTGTAGTCCTTCAGATTCTGCTCTTCAAGCGACTCGAAGCCGATATACACGAACTCCAGCCCCGCCTTCCTCCAAAGCCCGAAAAGCTCAGGATGGCTGCATACCGTGTCGCTGCGGGCCCATGAAAGGTACTTCTTCTTGACCCCACGTGCGATGAGCTGCTCCGCCATCCGGGTCATCCTCTTGGTGTTGATGAAGGTCTCGTCGTCGACAAAATATATGTATTCCTGCGGCAAGGACGCGATCTCGTCCACCACGTCCTCGACATCGCGCTGAAGGTACTTACCGTTGGCCAGGAAATGCACGACGCAAAAGCTGCAGCGGTTCGGGCATCCCACGCTCGTCCTGACACAGGCTATCCTCGGGAATAGCGTCTTCACCTTTTCACCCGGGCTGCCGTAGCAGATGCAGAAGTACCTCGACTGGTCAACAAGGTCGCGCCTCGGCGGTGTGTTTATACCGTCGGCATGCAGCGGGGGAGGGGGCAAGGAGGCCAGCCGGTCAAACGAGGCGGAAGCAGGGTGCAGTATGCATTCCGACTCGGGGATGTCCTCCCCGCGCTCCATCGCCGAAACGATCGTCTTTAGCGCCGAGACACCGTCAGCCCGGACAAGCAGATCAAACAAATCAGTACGCTTGCAGCCTGACGGCATGCTCGAGGCATGGATCCCACCCAAACAAGTCACGCTCCCAGGCAATAACTCCCTCACCACAGACGCAAGCTCGCAGTTCACATTGAACTGCCCTGAAAAACCACCGAAGCCAACAAAATCCGGAGAATACTCCCCTAAAACACGGCGGAAAGCCCTCAACGGCCTCTTCTCCACAGCAAGATCACAGATCCTGACATCATGCGGCGCCTTAACCCCACCGGCTATCAGCTCCTGAGCATATGGCTCAAGCAAAAGCATCGTCTGCAGCCAACGTGAGGTCGGCATGCAAACATGCGGCCTCACAAGCAATATCCTCAACTCCCGCATCTCCCGACAACCTCTCCTTTTCGTTTTCGAGTGCCTCAGCCCCGATCCCGACGTGGCGTGCTGAATATCCACCCACAATCTAGCATCTGGAAATACTTTTGCGAACTCATATGCCGTGATGAAGGCTCGATTAAGCGGTCACACATAACCTGCCACTTGACACCAGTTCTATCTGGGACGGGAAATCCGAAACTCAAAAACCGAAACTGATGCAGCCCGAGTGCCACGGGCTTCGTGCCCCCCAGCCACCAATAAAATAGAGCCAGTTTCAAAACTCCGCGTGAACCGCGTTGGGAGCGCAGGCGCGGCAGA
>CAZANS010000123.1:0-6743 GCA_964486565.1 uncultured Victivallales bacterium | reverse complement strand
TCGTCCAGGCAGGAATGGGAGTGCGTGTAGGGACAGGGAAATTGGCAGGTACTGTAATAAATGAAGGAGGCATTGGTGTCATCGCCAGTGTCGGTCTTGGCGGTCTTGCTGCAACTGCGGTTAAAGGATATATCGAGGAAAGTAACAGGCAGCTTGTTGCAGAGATACGGGAGGCGCGGCGCATCTCCAAAGGCAAAGGCCTCCTCGGTGTAAATGTGATGGTGGCGCTTACGAATTGCGAAGAACTGGTGCGCAAGGCAGTCGATGAAGGTGTTGACCTGATTATTTCAGGTGCGGGGCTCCCTTTACGGCTGCCTGGATACGTGAATGAGAAGGTCGCGCTGGTTCCGGTTGTGTCTTCAGGCCGTGCGGCAGAACTGCTGCTGCGGCACTGGAAGAAGAAATACAATCGTATTCCTGATGCGATTATTTTGGAAGGTCCATTCTGCGGAGGTCATTTAGGGTTTACCACTGACCAGATTGAACATCCGGAAACGTGCAGCCTTGGAATTATTTTAAGAGATACAAAAAAGGTGTTGGCCGGATTCGGAGAGGCTGAGTCACGGATTCCGCTGATCGCCGCAGAAGGGGTGAATACTCGCGAGGATATAGAACGGTTTATTTCAATGGGATTTCAGGGTGTTCAAATTGGTACTCGTTTTATTTGTATGGAAGAGAGCGGGATGGCCCCGGCCGGCCAGGAAATATATATCCGGGCAAATAAAGAGGACATCGTTGTTGTTCAAAGCCCGGTAGGATTGCCGGTACGTGTGTTGAAAACACCTTTGGTCGAGCGTATAATCAGAGGGGGAAAAGAAAAATTCACATGCAATTATAGATGTCTCCATAAATGTGACATCAAAAGTGCTCCTTTCTGTATCGCAAAAGCATTGCTGCTAGCATATCTCGGAGATTACGAAAATGGGCTTTTCATGACAGGCAGCAATGTCGAAGATATAAAAAACACCATGAAGGTCCACGATTTTTTTCAATCGTTATCCTAGTAAAAATAAATAAATTGGAGGGTATTTTCATGCTGCACGAACCTGCGGCGAAGGAGACTGCGAAGGACAATGCGATTGCGTTCAAGACGCGTATCGGGATTGTGATGTTCGCGCTATACGGGCTTGTCTATGCAGGCTTTGTCGGGATCAACCTTGTGAGGCCGTCAATGATGGAGACGGTGGTCGTCGCGGGATTGAGCCTCTCGGTGGTATACGGCTTCGGGCTGATAATACTCGCTCTAGTGATGGCGCTGATCTATAATCACTTCTGTACAGCCAAGGAGTTCAAGCTCAACAAGCCGGGGGAATCGAAATGACGATCATTATTTTCCTCTCTTTCGTGGGTTTTGTCCTGGGCCTTTCCTTCTGGCTTGGCAGGCAGACGAAGTCGGCATCGAGTTATTTCGCCGCGGGCGGAGAGATACCTTGGTTTGTCAATGGGATAGCATTTGCGGGCGACTACCTTTCGGCGGCTTCGTTCCTCGGTATCTGCGGCATGATAGCCTTCCTCGGCTACGATGGATTCCTCTACTCGATAGGATATCTTGCAGGGTGGGTCGTGGCGCTCTTCGTGGTGGCCGAGCCGATGAAAAGGCTGGGCAGATACACCTTCACCGACGCGCTCGACTCAACATTCAACAACAAAGGCATTCGGCTTGCGGCAGGGATAAGCACAATTATTGTGTCAATCTGCTATCTGATCCCGCAGATGGTGGGTGCAGGAGTACTTGTCGAGCCCCTTCTAGGGATGCCTCACCACTGGGGCGTGATAATGGTTGGCGCGGTTGTGATATACATAGTGGCGACGGCAGGGATGAAATCAACCACGTATGTCCAGTTCCTCAAGGGCGCGATGCTGATAGTCTTTTCGTTCGTTATAACTGTGGTGCTGTGCATGAGGGGGATATCCGACAGCCCTGAGATGATCGGCGATAAGGGCCAGAAGATAGAGCACTACAGTTACAGGACGATCGAGGCGGCTCTTGACGGCGAGAACCTTGTGCTCCCTGAGGGGGCGGGCGACATGCGCGTTTCAGGCATGCATGTCGTCAAGGACTCCAAGACTGGCATCGAGCAGGCGCGCTACTATATGATTTCCGAGATTATCCCCCTTAATGAGGAGGCCGACGGAAGGCTTTCGCTTGATCTCAAGGGCCTGAAGATACACTTGAGCGAGAATGGCGCCGCAGTGGCGAGGAAGCTTCTCATGCAGAAGGCTGACTCCGACAAGATCATGATCAACGGCAAGGCGCATGTTTACGAGGACATAAACGGGAGGAAGGTACTTGTACTGCATGACGGCAACATGACTGACGCGGACGGCCACATATGCATGGAGAGGGACGGCCGCCTTTTCGACAGGTTGGATAACTGGTGGAAGGCGACAGTCTCGCACGGCAGGGTAGTCCTTCAAGAGACCCAGTCTCTGACAAAGAAGGAGGACGGGGCCGTGATAATCAACGGCGCTCCGAAGTCGGAGGAGAATTATCTGCGCCATGTTGGAAGGCTCAGCAAGGTGGCGGGCAAGACCGGGGCAGAATCGGTCACCGGACCGGTCGGCCCGATCAAGTTCCTTTCGATAGTCGGCGACAAGGACACGGTTGTGGAGAGATGGACCCAGGCCGATTTCAAGAGGGGCAACGACTTTGTCTCAGTGTTCTACAGCGTTCCTACGCCGGGGCCGAAGTTCCTGCGCCCGGGCTTGAAATTCAAGGTTGAGGGGACTTTGCTTCAGAAGCTCGACTTCATAAGCCTGATGCTTGCACTCTTCTTCGGGACGGCGGCACTGCCGCACATCCTCATAAGATACTATACCGTGAAAAGCACGGCATGCGCGAGAAAATCAACGATTGTTGCGATTGCCGCAATAGGGACATTCTACATACTCACGATGTATCTCGGGCTTGGCGCGCTGACCTCCGGTGCTTTGAATCCGGCTGACAACAACATGTCCGCCCCGTTGCTGGCACGCGCAATGAGCAACCTGCTTTTCGCGATAATCTCCGCGATCGCTTTCTCCACGGTACTCGGGACCGTCAGCGGGCTGATCGTGGCGGCATCCGGAGCAGTGGCCCACGACCTCCTCGACCGCTATTTTGCCCTCGGAATGTCCGACAAGACCAAGGTGTTCACCGGGAAACTCGCCGCCTTCACGGTGGGTCTTCTCGCGATTATCCTGGGAATTGTATTCAAAGGGATGAATGTCTCGTTCCTGGTCGGCTGGGCTTTCGCTGTCGCGGCCTCGGCCAACCTCCCCGCCATAATAATGGTCCTATTCTGGAAGAGGACTACCGCGAAGGGGATTGTCGCCTCCATAGTGGTGGGGATTGTCGCCTCGCTCGGGCTGATAATGCTCTCCCCTGACATGTATGTGAAATACGGGCTCAGGCCGGAGACGGCACTTATCCCGATAAACCAGCCGGGTATCATCTCGATACCGCTGAGCTTCATGACTCTCGTGATAGTTTCTCTTGTCACCGGGAGGAAGAAGGAAGCCTGATACCGCTTCGAGAGGGCACGGGCGGGGCACCTGCGCTCCCAACGCGGTTCACGCGGAGTTTCGCATTCGGCTCTCAAAATTATTATTTTACCGGGATGTCCCCCTATGCAGGTGATTTTGCCAGGCAGGATATCCATGGAGCCCAGCATCTCAGAGCTTATCTGGTCTATCTCGAAGGCGGCGGGGAAGCCGTTACTCGTCAGAAATTCCGCCAGCGCACAGTATTGACGGCGGTACTCGCGTATCAGCTCCTCCCCGAGACCATTTTGATACTCCTCCTTGCTGGGCTTAAAAACGACAGTCATCGTGGCGTTTGGATTTATAAATCCGATCAGCACCCTGCCTTCCCCCACATCTATGTTGTAATGGTATGTCCTCTCGCCGTTTATGAACGAAGGCAGCACCCCGAATCGAAACTCATCCCCGATAAAATGGCTCTTGAATATGAACCCGCCCTTCTCAACGATCATCCCGGGATCCGAAATGGAGGCGATAACCCTTGCCACATCCTCGCGAGACTCGCTCCTGCCGTTGAATACAATCTCCACAAATTCTCCAATGACGCAATTTAATACCACAAAGCCTTCACATTTCATGTGTAAGATAGTGCAACGACGACAAATTGCGAGCCATTCTACATTCCAGTCGAAATCCCACATCCATCGTAAAAAGTATGATATCGCAGGTTTGACCCTGAATGATTTCTTCAATCGCTATTTTTACCTCATTTTGAGTTCTCAGTAGTTACTACAGTGTCACTCAAAATAAGATAGGAGTAAGCGTCATGGGAATGGGATGACTGCGGTGCGACGGCAATTGTTTACTGGCGAGTCATCTTCATGATGACGACGTTCTCGACGGGGACGTTCTGGTGTCCTTCAAAGTTGCAGACTGGCACCTTGCCGATCGCGTCAACCACATCCATCCCCTCGGTCACCTCGCCGAACACGCAGTAGCCGAAGCCCTGGTGGCTGGTGTTGCGATGGTCGAGAAAGGGGTTGTCAACGAGGTTTATGAAGAACTGCTGCCTGGCGCTGTGGGGGTCGGGAGTCCTGGCCATGGCGACGGTTCCACGTGTGTTCTTCAATCCGTTTGCCGCCTCGTTCAGCAGCGGCTCGCCGATTGGGCGCATCTTGAAGTCAGTGCCGAACCCGCCGCCCTGCACCATGAAACCGTCCATAACCCTGTGGAAGATGGTGTTTTCGTAGTCTCCATTGTCAATGTAGTCCAGGAAGTTCTTTGTCGTCAGCGGGGCTTCTTCAGGATAGAGCCTGAGAACGAACGCACCCATGGATGTCTCGACCTTCACGTCAAAAGGGCTGTTGTCTGGCTCGACGGGAGTTGTCCCGCAACCGGCAGCAAGGGCAAGGATCAAAACCGACGCGCATAACGATGCAAGAAAGAAGCAAACACTCCTCGAAATGGAAAATATGTTGGTATGCACCACCCATTTCGCCGCACGGCCTGCCACGCCTGCGCTACCAACGCGGTTCACCCGGAGAATAGAGATCGGCTCAGTAGTCAATGATCTCACCATGCCTGTCAATCGTGGTGAAGTCGTTGCTCATGACCTGCGTATACCTTGACTCGAATTCTGGCTCGGAGTCGAGGATGTACTTGAGGACCAGCGGCTCGCGGTCGTGCTTCTTGAGCGCGTCCCTGAGCATCAGCAGGCCAACAAAGACCGTGGTCTCCATCTCGACAAGCGACCTTGCCATGAAAGACTGGTATGTGGAGTCCTTCTTCTCGTTGACGAACTTGACAGCCTGCTTGAGCTTCAAGCGCATTGCCTCGATCTTGTGGTTCATCCTCTCGAGGGAGCCATCGTAGGGCAGCTTGGCCAGCTTGTCCATCACCGGGTCGAGCACCCTCTGCACCACGCCGCCCATCGCGGCGACAACCTGAAGCTGGGTAGTGCCCTCGTAGATGTTGGTGATCCTGGCATCCCTCGCATACCTCTCGGCATTGAAGTCGTGCATGTAGCCCGTGCCGCCGTGTATCTGGACACCGTCGTAGGCGACCTGATTGGCGATCTCGGTGCACATTGCCTTGGCCATGGGAGTCAGGATGCCCGCGAGCTTGGTGGTGTTTTTCTGGTTCTCCCTGAGCGTATCCGGTACGGCGGCCGGGTCAACCGCCTCCATCTTGTGGGTGTATCCGTGCTTGAGGTCGCATACCTTGGTGGTCTCGTAAAGCAGCGTCCTCGCTGCCACGATCTTGACCTTCATCCTCGCGAGCATGTCGTAGATGGCGGGGAACTTGTCAATTGACTGTTTGAACTGCTCGCGTTCGGAGGCGTACTTGCGGGCATCGCGGTAGGCCGCCTCGGCGATGCCAAGGGCTTGACCTGCGATCGCCACCCTCGCGCCGTTCATAAGCGACATGACGTATTTTGTCAGCCCACGTTTGCGAAGTCCGCAAAGCTGCGCCGTGACGTTGTTGTACTGCAGCTCCGCTGTCGGCACGCCGTGTATCCCGTGCTTGTGCTCGATGCGCCTGACGACCAGCTCGGGGCAAGCCTCGCATATGAACATAGACAACCCTCTTCCGTCGGTGGTCCCATCCTCCGAACGGGCGAGGACTAGGTGCACCTTGGCGCAGCCGTTGGTGATGAAGCGCTTCATGCCGTTGAGATGCCATTTGCCTGTGTCGGGATCCAAAGTGGCCTTGAGCCTGACGGACTGGAGGTCAGACCCGGAGTCGGGCTCCGTAAGGTCCATCGAGCCGTCGTACTCGCCTGTGGCGAACTTCGGCAGATAACGGTCTCTCTGCTCTTCCGAGCCAAATTCAAGGATTGTGTCGGAGATATCCTGCAGGCCGAAGAGGTTCTGCAGGCTGCCGTCCGCACGGGCAACCATCTCGGTCATCATCGTGTACACTGTATTCGGGAAGTTAAGCCCGCCGAACTTGTGAGGAAGCATCACTCCCATCACACCAGCGTTGCTCAAGTCCTCGAGGTTCTTCTCCGTCAACGGGTGGTACTTCACCACGCCATTGTCGAAGGTCGGACCCTCATCGTCCACAGTCCTTGCTCTGGGAGCTATACGCTCACCCGTGACAGCACCTATCTCCGTCAGGACACGACGGTAGTTGTCCAATGCGTCAACAAGGGATTCAGGGGCGTGGACATGCTCCTTCGCAAACTCGTAGTCGTTCTCCCTCATCGCCACGACATCCGCGAAGTCAAGGTTGTCGAGGGTGAACTGAATATCCTAGTTAACGGTAAAGAAATTAGCCAA
>CAZANS010000122.1:0-6770 GCA_964486565.1 uncultured Victivallales bacterium | reverse complement strand
TTTTCGCAGAGGTTGATTTTCGCGAAATTCGCAGGAGGGAAGTTCATGATGTCTTTCCAGAATGTCTCGTGCAGGAGTTCTGATCCGTTTGCGAGATATGCGGCGCAGGCTTTTGGGTTGTTTTTTTTCGAGAAATTCTCGAGGCAGGTGAACTGTTTTATCTCGGATGCGAAAGCCATGATGTCATTGGAGTTGAAGTAGTACAGTGGTTTGATCCCGAATCTGTCTCGAGAGACGACGATTTGTTTTTTCACTCTGTCGAGGATGACCATTGCCCACATCCCGTTGAAGCGGGTGAAGCATTCGGTGCCCCATATCTGATATGCCGCCAGCACCACCTCTGTGTCGCATCCGGAGGAGAACTCCATTCCTTTCTGCTCCAGTTCGCGCCGCAGCTCTATGAAGTTGTATATCTCGCCGTTATAGGATATGACGCAAGATTTGTCGGACGATGTCATGGGTTGTGATCCAGCGTGGGAGAGGTCAAGGATAGAGAGCCTTCTGTGTCCTAGTCCGACGAAGAATGAATCAGCCGAGTCGAGTATTTTCTCGAGGGTGTCGGTGATTGCGAATTTCGCGAAACCCCTGCCGTCTGGGCCTCTATGGGCGACGCTGTCAGTGAAGGCCTCGAGAGTCCCCGGCGGGATTTTTTTTCTGCTGACGATACAGGCGATCCCGCACATGGTTTACCCTGAGATGTCTATGATTATGTGTGGTGGGAGCTTCTCGACTGCTGAGATGCGAGCTTCTCGTCCGTCCGGGGCGATGAATGAGTCCCCGATGGTCTTCCCGTTGAGCGCCTGCCCCAGCCGGCTGACGCATGAGAGGATCTTCTTGTCAGGATCACCGTCCCAGACTCCCAGGAGGATGAAGGTCTCCGGCTCCCCGGCCCCATCGTAGCTGAGCGTGACCATCGAGCCAGGGCAGGCCGTGCCGTGAGGTTCGACATCGTAGAAGTCTGTGACCTGCACGGAGTTGAGGGCTTTCTCGAGTTCCAAGCGCCTTTTTGATAGCAGGGCCTGCCTTTCTTTTGCGGCCTTGTATTCTGCATTTTCCCTGAGGTCTCCGTAGCTTCTGGCATGTGCGATGGCGGCGGAGTTTTTCGGGATCTGGCGGTTGACGATGTCGTCGAGTTCATTTTTCAATTTGTTGAAGGATGCGATTGATGTGACGGACAACAGTGCTTCCTTCTTTTGTCTGATGTGTTTTTTCTCTGCGGTGGCGAATATCTTCTTTGCGTAGCCTTGCTCGAGGAAGGACTTGATGTGCGGTGAGATATTCGACATCTTGACGAGCAGGCTTTGTTTCTCGTCTATTCTGAATGCCTCGCATGCCTGGACCGAGTGCATCATTCGCTCCGGTGACTCGCTGACTGTAGCTACGAGAGCCTGCTGGAAGCTCTTGTCGGAAAGCAGCATGTCCTTGAGTGTCGATGCCTGTGACGACGAGTCTGATATCTGTCTGGATATCGCGTTGAGGACGTTTTCAGGGGTGATTCTACCTGCTATTTGCTGTGGTAGTTTGGCATGGTTTTTCCATATCCATATCAAGGCGTCGGAAGATAATGCCGGGTCTTCCATGAGGTGTTTTGCGATCATCTCCGCAGGGATGGCCTGTATGACGGCGCTCCAGCATCTGAGAGGGAGCATGTGGATTATCGAGGCCAGGTAGTCCTGAGAGATTGTTTTTGCGGTTATGTCTGCGAATTTCGCAAGCGTTTTGAGAGGCACTCTTCCCCACAGCATTGCCAGCTGTTTCCCGGGTATTTCCCCGAGGTTTGGCCAGAATGGGGCTTTATGCCTGATGGCGGAGCAGATCGAGTTGATTGAGCCCTCATCTGAGATTTCCGCGAGCTGTACGATTGCCTCGATGATGAGTATTGAGTTGTCGTCGGATATTGGTGTTTTGATTTTTGTGAAGAATTGGTATAGCGATGATATGTCCTCTGATGAGAGGCGTGGTCCCTTGTAGTTTTTCATGAGGGAGTGGAGTTCGTGTATGCTTCTTGCCTGTGAAGGATGCCTGTTGTCTTTTTTGATTTCTTCCACGTCCGAGTTGTCGTTCCACCATGAGTCGAATCTAGCTGAATCGGGGAATTTCTCTGGTAGCAGAGCCCTTGCGATAGTTCTTGGCGCATCGGTGATGTTGGACGGCAGGAATGCCCTGGAGACTTTTTCCCTGAAGGCTTTTGAAGGTATCAGTTTGGTTGAGGGGGAGGCGATATCTCGCAGTGCTGGGATATCTTCGAAGAAGATCATGCCTGTGAGAGCCTTGTCGAGAGGGGCGCGGGAATTGCTCGCTGCCGCGGAGTTGTCCCAACGGATCTCGATCTCGGAAGTGATGGGATCAACTTTTTGGAGTGATCCGAAACATTTGGAATCTATGTTGAAGACTCTTTTCCCGGGTGCAAGGGATGTGGCTGTTTTGAACCTGTCGGCCGAGACATGCAGGGGGACAGAGTTATCCTTTATCCCTGATGCGTTGATCAAGGATGTATTTTGGATTTCGGATTTGTTGAGGCACGCGAAGGTTTTCTGGAGGGCGGATCTGAAAAGCTGCGAGTCAAATATTTTGAGGGAGGCGATGCTCAGGCAGAATTCGGCCCTTGGGCGGGAACTCGAGACTGAGTCGCCCCAGGATTCCAAGAGCAGCTCGATTTCCGGCTTAATTTTTTCAATGGCATACTTGGGGAGTGTCCTGATTGCGCCCAGAAGTTTTTTTATTGAGGCGTGGTCGTCCGAATCAGACGCTTCCAGTATTAGTTCGTCAAGGTTGTTCATGATGCTGAAAAGCCACCGCCTTCATTCCTGGTTGAAAAACGTGTAGTTGCTTTTCGCATATTTCTTGATGTCATGGGCGTTGAACTTGTCGAAGGGCCCCTCGATGATGACGAAGTCGTCGCCTTCACGCATTGGCTTTGGTGTGAAGGTGCGGTAGAAGACGTTGTCAATGAGCAGCCCGAGCTGGTCGAACATGTGGCCTGCACTGATCTGCATCCAGACGAGCTGTCCGCGGTTGTCCAGATATATTTTGAGGTCGTAGAAGTTGCCCTGCGGATCCCTTGGTATCAGATCGACATCCTTTATCGACTTGGAGTGTATGAACGAGTTTGTGTTGATCCATACCTTCATGCCGGTGACGGTGTCTATCTCCCTCTCCAGCTCTCTGGCCCTTGGGTATTTCACGATGCTGTTGATGGACAGTATCCTCTGGGGTTGGGGCAACTCCTTGACGAATATCTCCTCGAAACGCTTGAGGTCGTCGCGGCAGGAGCTTGATAACATGGCCAACGCCGCAAACGCCAAAGTCGAGACGCACGATTTTAAAGACTTCATTGAAATTCTCCTTGCTGTATGCAAAACGGCTTCAGCCGCGATGCATTTATTGGTTCTCGTTGATTTTCCTGTACAGTGTGGCGATACTTATACCGAGCTTCTCTGCTGCTTTCTCCTTGTCTCCATTGAACCCTTTTATGATGGATTGTATATAGTTGTTCTCGACACTTTTGAGATGAGCCTTTAGTGAGCCAGCGGATGTCTTCTGGGGCGTGGAGGGGGCATAGTCAAGATTTTTTTCCTTGATGTGCTCCGGGATGTCGGCAAGTTCGATTCTTCCGTTGTCGCAGAGCGTGGCGAGTCTTTTGACTAGGTTCTCCAGCTCCCTTACGTTCCCTGGCCAGTCGTGGGTGCTTAGAGCCTCTACAACCTTGGGAGAAACTTCTATCTCCCGTTTGTTTGCCTCGACAAAAGACTGTATGAAATGGTTGACAAGCAGCGGGATGTCGGGTTTCCTGTCTTTTAGTGGGGCGAGTTTTATTGGGATGACAGAGAGCCTGTAGAACAGATCCTCCCGGAAGAGCCTGTCCTTAATTTTTTGCTCCAGGTTCTCGTTTGTAGCGGCGATCACCCTGACATCAATTTTTATGTCCTCGGTTCCTCCGACGCGCCGTATCTCTTTTTCCTGCAGCACTCTGAGGAGCTTCATCTGCATATTCGGCGGGATAGAGCCGATTTCATCGAGGAATATCGTGCCGGCCTCGGCCATCTCGAACAGGCCTTTTTTCGATGACGCTGCGCCGGTGAATGCTCCCTTCACATGGCCGAACAGCTCTGACTCCAGCAAGGGCTCCGGCATGGCGGTGCAGTTGATCGTGATGAAGGGCTTCTCGAACCTTGGGCTTGCTGAGTGAAGGGCTCTGGCCACCAGTTCCTTCCCGGTCCCGCTGTCGCCGAGGATCAGCGCGGTGCTGTCGGTCTTTGCCACCTTCTCGATAAGATGGTAGACCTTCAGCATGGGCTCGGAGTCGCCGATTATGCAGTCGAAGTGGTATTTTGTCTTGAGGGTTGATCTGAGGACTTCGTTTTCGGCGAGTGCCTCCTCGTAGGATAGAGCTCTCTGGACAGTGAGCAGCAGCTCGTCGAATTTGAAGGGTTTAGTCACGTAGTCGAAGGCTCCGTTTTTCATGGCCTCCACGGCGTTGTCGACCTTTGCGTAAGCAGTGATGACGATGACCGCGAGGTGTGACTGCAGCTCGCGAGCGCGCCTGAGGAGGGAAATTCCGTCTATCTCCGGGAGTCTGATGTCTGTGATTAGCAGGTCGAAAACCTGTTCCTTGAGTTTTTTGAGGGCATCCTTCCCGTCGGCGGAAGTCGAGATGGTGTGCCCGTTGCGCTCCAGCAGGACCTTCAGGACCTCGACGATACTGAGTTCGTCGTCCACGATAAGTATTTTTGCCATTTAATGAACCTTTTGTTATATGGAGTTATCGCCAATTCTGAATTTGTGTTGTCAGGAATCGTTCTTCCCATGTGAGGAAGAAGTAGTTTTCATTAAGGACTTTGACTATTGATGCGCGAACCTCCGGTTGCTGATAGTTTGCCATGATCCCCATTGCGGCGGACTGGAAAGCCTTGTCGGGTAGGTTGTCCAGATAGAACCTTTGGACAATCGCCGCAGGTTTCTCGGAGGTGATGATCTCGATTGCCGCGGAATCTGCCTGGGATGCCATGACTGAAGCCTCGAGGAATCTGGTGATATTGTCTTTTGTCTCCATCCTTGAGAAAATGGATGATGGTATTTCGGATGCGGCTTTGAGGGACATTGCGAGGGTGTATGTGCTTGTGGCGCAAAGTCTGTAGTCATTCAGAGAGGCTGACATGGCATTTCTGAAATCTGCTGGGGAGTTCATCCTGGCAGCATTGAAGATGGTCAATCTGCGCCAAGACTCAGCAGCGACGGGCATATTTTTGATTTGAGACGCGATGGTGTCAACCAGGAGCTGCTCGGTATGCTGAGGCAGCCTTTGGGGTTGGGTGCAGTATCTGCGTGCCATTGCGGAGAGCAGGATTCTTGCGGAGAGATCCGGGAATGTGCATGGAGCCTTTTGCAATCGTATTAGAGCGTCTGCGGGATCATTGCCCTTTATCAGCTCCACCGCCATGTGGCTCCATTGTAGATCGCCGCCTCTGATGTCTGGAAACTCGTTGAAAGCCTTGTTCAGGCGGTGGAACATTTTCTCGATTTCATCATTTGTGGAGGAATCCTTGTCCATGGCAGCGAGCAGTCCGAGGAATGCCACCCGCGCCTCGATTTTGGCGGTGGCATCTATACGGTATTTGTATTCACTTGAGATTGAGATCGCCCGTTGGAAATTCCGAGAGAGTATGGTGTACTCCAGTGTCAGGATTGTAGACACCGGTGTCATTATGGGGTGCTTGGTCCGAGTGCTGAAGCTGAAAAGGGAGGTAAGGGCCAGATTCCTTTGCTTGACATCTGCGAGCTGCATGGCGAGCAGCCCTCTTGCGAATATAAATGAGGGAGCCCAAGCCTGTGTATCGGGCATTTTGGCGAGTTCTTCGATGCCGAGCGCCTCGCCGGAATCCAAGATTGACTTCGCGAGAGCCCATTGGCCGTTGTCCAGAGCGGCGGCAAGCTCCATTGACTTCAGGATTTTTGGCATGGAGCTCATCTTGCCGCTGTCAAGCATTGTCTTGTAGAATGCCCATGCGTCGCCGATCCTCTCCGTTTCCCAGTAGTAGAAGGGAACCCTGTTGGCATCTGGATCCTTAGCCGGGCTGTCTTCGGTGAGGCTGTTCAGGGCAGAGTCGCGGATGTTCCTGACTTCAGTCAGCTTGCCGGGGTCGAGAATCCCTGAATACCTTGCCTCTATGGCGTTGCACAATGCCATAAGCTGAAGCGGGTTTTTGCGTATCTCCGCGTCGTTGAGGCATTTGTCAAGCATCCTTGATGCTTCGATCATTGGATTGATCGAATCCATAGAATCTTTAATCCTTTTGATTTCCGGGGCGTATCTTTTCGCGAACTCGGAACCTGCAGAATTTGAGGATATAGCCGCGATGATCTCGGAGGCGCCTAGCTTGTCGCCCTTTTCAAAAAGGTCCCTGAACTGTGCCATCCTGACAGCCAGTCTGGCCTCGTTTTCCGCCATGGCGAAGTCATTGGAGATAGCCTCCCATATGTTTTCCTCCTGATTGTCCTGGAGGGTCATCCCGGCGACCTCAAGAGTGCTTGCGTGGTCATGCAGCAGTATATATGAAAGAACCACGCTGATGTCTTCCTTTGACAGTGCGGTTTTGCCTTCCTGTGCGATGATGAGTCTCTCCTTTAGGATTGTGGTTGTGACTTTTGGTGGCATTGAGCTCCAGTTAAGAGTCTGCCCAAAAGAGACTTTTCCGTCGGAGAGGGTCATGCGTATTCCAGTGTTGTCAATGTCGCGCACGGTGTATTTTCGGAGTTTGGGCGGACAGACT
>CAZANS010000121.1:0-6805 GCA_964486565.1 uncultured Victivallales bacterium | reverse complement strand
TGCAAATATGTTAACTGTCGTTTTTGAGATTTAACTGCTTCATTTAGGTTAAAAGATGCAGGTGGACACTCCAGTACTGACCCCGATTGATTGGGTTTGCTGAATATGTACGGGTGGTTTTTTCTGTTTGCGGCGTTGCATGATCCACGGGGCAATGTACATTAGTGGCGTTCGCCATGTCCGGTGTCCAGGCTACACCGGGATGGACTGGAAGAATAGGTGTCGGGATATTGTTCTGGAGGGTTTTAAAGGTGTTGTCAGGGGATGTAAAGGCGTTGGTCATAACCGGTTTCGGCTTGAACTGCGAGAAGGAGACGCGTCATGCCTGCGGGATGTGCGCAGCGGCGGCGGACCTTGTCCACCTGAACGATCTGCTTTCCGGAAAGGCCAGTCTTGCGGATTATCATATCCTCGCGTTCATCGGGGGGTTCTCTTTCGGCGACCATCTCGGCGCCGGGACAGTCTTCGCCAACAGGCTGAAGTTCAGGCTCAAGGACTCCATCGAGAGCTTTGTCGGCTCGGGCAAGCTGGTCATCGGGATATGCAACGGGTTCCAGACCATGACGCGCCTGGGGCTCCTCCCCGCCCTCGATGGCTGCCTTTTCAAGCAGGAGGCCGCCTTGGCGCACAACGACTCGAGCCTGTTCCGCGACGACTGGGTATATCTTAAGGCGGAGCGAGACTCGCCGTGCATCTACACCAAGGGCATCAGGGTCACAAGGCTTCCTGTGAGGCACGGGGAGGGGAAGTTCGTCGCCTCCGATACGGTGCTCGAGCAGATCGAGGAAAAGCATCTGGTCGCACTGCGCTATTGCGATGAGAATGGCGATGTGGCAAATGATTTCCCTGCGAACCCCAACGGCTCGCTCAACAGCATCGCTGGAATCTGCGACCCCACCGGGAGGATCTTCGGAATGATGCCCCATCCCGAGGCATTCCTGTCGCCCTACAACCATCCCGACTGGGTCATGAGCAAGCTCTCCGGCAAGCTTCCCCCCGAAGGCGAGGGGGTGCCATTCTTCAAGAACGCTGTACAGTTCGCACGAGAAAACCTCTGAATTCGCCTGCCCCTCACCCCGACTGGTATAGGTGCCGAGGTACGCAAACACACGGCCATTGGGGGCAATGGCTCTCCCTAACGCAGGCGGGAACCACCGGGAGGGACGCTGTCCCCAGCGTCCGTATCTGCCGCGCCTGCGCTCCCAACGCGGTTCACGCGGAGTTTTGAAATCGGCTCAACAGCTTGTTCCACCCAATGCGCTTGCAAGAAAATCCTCAGCAACTAGTATTCGACCTTCCTAGCAATTGCTAGCATTCGAGACAAATCTAGCCAAAGAGCCTTCGTCCGTTTTCCGGAAGCATGAAGGCCCCCTCGTGAGCTTGGGGATTGTAGTATCTGAGTTTTCCCTGGACGTTATGTGGGAGATGCCGCACAGGTCTTCTGGGATCATGCGAGTCTGAAGCCACGCAGGTCCCTATGCTTCCACCGGGATATGTCGGGACGAATATAAATGCGTAGTGCGCGTGCTTGAAGAGCGTGCTGCAGTCGCGGACAAGTTTGCTGACAATCTCCCCATGCAAAAAGAAGGATTCCGCCTGCGTGGCGATAATCCCGTCCGGCGCCAGCGCGGTCTTCATCCCCGCATAGAAGCTCGTCTGGAAAAGGGCCTCCCCAGGCCCAATGGGATCAGATGAGTCAACTATCAGAACATCGTAGTTGCCCTGCTTGCCCTTTATGAACTCGCTCCCGTCGGCTATGTTCACGCTTACCCTGGGATCGTCGAAACCGCAGGACATCGAAGGCAGGAATTCCTTCGACAGCTTGATCACATCCTCATCAATCTCGCAGATGTCTATTGACTTCACGCACTCATGCCTGGCCACCTCGCGCAATATCCCGCCGTCCCCGCCGCCGATGACCAAAACCTTCTCGGGGGAGGGATGGCAGCACAAGGGAGTATGGGCGAGCATCTCCTGATACGCGAACTCATCCATCTCCGTCGCCTGGATTATCCCGTCAAGAACAAGCATGTTGCCGCAGCTCTCAGTGCTGTATATATCAATCTGCTGGAACTTCGACCTGCTGGAGTGCAGATGCTCCTTGACCTTCAGCGACAACGCCGCCCCGGGCCACATGGGCGAAATCTCGGAAAACCATCCTGGCATAAGTTGATCCTTCATAGTCGTTTAAACCCTTTTGTGTGATTGAAGACGTACCGCTCTATCTGCGCAGAGCAACCTGCATCTTGTAGTTGCTGCCCTCAAAGAAGGACACCGCGAATTCCGCGACATCCCTGGGCTCGTAAAATTTGCAGCTGAAGATGTCCAGGTAGGCAGCATTTATTTTTTCGGAGAAGTGCCCCGACACCAGAGATGTCTCGATCAGCTGAGTCATGCTGAATCCTGACACTCTCGGGTTCTTGCCGAAGTGAACCACCTTGCAGTCCCCGTAGCGCTTCATGTCAATCTTCTTGCAAAGCTTCCTGACAAAATCCTTGATCTCTTCGGCATCCCTGATCTTTTCAGCATTGCAGTTGTAGATGTCCACAGAAGTGAGCAGTCCCCACGCCTTGCTGCTGCTGAACTTCTTCTTCCAGGAAAGCGTGTGGATGTGCGTCCTGTCCTCACATACAGGCACCATCCGCTCGATGCCGTTGTTGCTTATGATCCCACGGTGCATGTCGCTCGACACTATCGTGGAATCCGCCTTGAGCGAATTCTTGAGCGAGTCAATCGCGGCTTTGAAGTCTATGTCCTCGCTGCAGGTGAAAAGATCCACCGCCGCATAGTCGTGCTCAGGCCATGCATGCACGGCAAAATGTGACTCGGCTATTATCACCACACCACTGACGCCCTGGGGCTGGAACGTATGGAACGAGTGGTCCAGAACCGTGGCTCCGCTGTCATTCGCAGCCTTTCGAAAGGCCTTCTTTACTTTTTCAGAGTCGGCGATTATCTCCGATTCGCAGTCATAGAACTCGACTGTCATATGACGGCCCAGGGCAAAAGTCTTCGCAGGCTGATCTACCATTTTCTTTTTACCTCTCAGTTTTTTGGCAATCAAGTTATTTACCAAGGCCAAGATCCCTTGTGAAATCCTGCCATACGGTCTGTTGTTTGGTCATCCTGTATCTCATGGCGAAGAAGGGTTCCTGGATCTTGAACTCCTCGTCGTCGGGGAAGGATTTCTCGGCTACATACACGATCATGGCCCCGTCGGCCAGATTCTGGACCGGGGAGATTTGCCCCTGGGGAGTGCTGAAGGTGAGATTGTGGATTATCTCCCCGTGCGGGATGCCCAGAAAGTTCATCGCCGCCCTCAACTCCTGCTCCACCGGCATAAATTCTATCCCGATATCTGCCGCTGCATCCTGAAGCCCCGATCCGGCATCCAGTGCAGTGCCGATCTTCGCCGCGGCCTCTCTCGCCGCCTCAATCGCCAGATTCAACGCCCGGCTCATCTCAAGGTCGGAGTATATCCTCTCCTTCTGATCCTCAAAAGACTGGGGCTCTGCAGGCTTCTGATCAAAAAGCATCGCGACATACACTGAATTGGCCCCCTTTACCGGCTCCGTCACCGGATCGTCTGGAAACAGGGATGCCAGGGTCCGCGCCAGCAAGGGCTCCTCGCCTAGACCGTCTATCGCAGTCTCGCCCCCGTATAGCCACTCGGAGCTGAAGACCTCCCTGCCCGAAGCCGTGGCCTCAAGTGTGAAGATCTCACGGCATCTCGCCCTTGCCTCCTCAATGTTTTTAATGACATCGAACACGTCTCTGATCTTGTAGTAGATCTTGTCGGAGAAGTCGGCGGCAGCCTTGGCGGCAAGAACCCTGGACTTCTCGTCGGCGATACCGTTCCTTATCTTGTCCGAGACCTCCTCGAATGGCTCATGCAAGACCTTCGGTTCCGCATCATCAGCCGCTTCGCCGGAATCGGTGCCCTCGTTCGCCTCCTTGACATAAAGATGCTTGTTGTCGTCGTAAAACTTCCGAATCTCATCCTGGGTGGTCTTTTCCCACGCCGCTTTCCTGAAAAGCCTGTAGTCGAACCTCACGCAAAGGAATCTCAAGGCCGACGGCTTCATATACCTGCCCTTGTCGGACTCATAGAACCCTCTGGCCTCGTCCTCGGTCACTTTCACCTCAGACATGTAGTCGGAGGCCTTGAACATCACCGTGCTGACACGCGCCTTCTCGTTTATGTTCATGAACGCCTCTCGCACCTCCTCCGGTGGGACTATGACGCTCTCGGTTATGCTGCTGGTGAGATTCTCGATCGCAAGCTGCGACCTCACAGCCTCGTCAAGGTCTCTTTTCGTAAGATGCCTGGGCTTGAGCTTAGTCTCGACAAACTCGTTAAGCTTGGCCTTGTCAAACTTGCCTTCCGTCTGAAATGCAGGAATGGACACAATATGCTTCCCTACCGCCTCGTCGCTTATCACAATACCGTGATCCTCGGCCGCGAAGCTCAGCATAAGGTGGTTTACACCGTACGCGTCAAGCTTCTGGTAGTCGGGATTGAGCAGGTTCGCCGCCGGGTAAACAAGCGCCTGCTGGATAAGTATCCGGTCAACCGCCTCGGTACGGGCGTCAAATGTGACCTTGCGACCCAATACCGTCAGGGCCTCAGGGCCAATATCCCTGCGAAAAAACAGGTCGAAAACACTCTGCCCTGTCATGAAAAGCACAAACGATACGCTTATAACCACGGCAATAAGAAAGAAGGTCACCCTCCCGTGCCGCGCAAAAAAACGGTTCATACCCGTGATAACCATATACCAATTCTCCACACACTATTTTAAGGTTTCATCCTGCTCAAGCCGCATAAAATAGATTGTTTTAGCCGCAGTTCAATCCCGATGAGAAAAAAAACTCAGACAAAAACAGGAAAAATCAGCAAAAAACGGGACGGAGTATTGATCTCTCGCTGGACAAACACAAAGCAGGCGATATATTCATCCTCCCTTCTGATTCTTTTGGAAGGGCGCTTAGTTCAGTTGGCTAGAACGCTACATTCACATTGTAGAGGTCACTGGTTCGAGTCCAGTAGCGCCCACCAGCCTTCGCTCGCAGAGAGCAAAGGCTGCCACACCGCGACAAAGTGGAGACGGAAGGCTGCCGAGAGATTACTCCGTCCCTTAATTCATCCCTTAATTCACCCCCAACGCGGTTCACGCGGAGTTTTGAAATTGGCTCAGGCTAGATTTTCATGATTAGGGAGGTGCTGGCGATGAAGCGGTATGCACTTGATCATATTCGGGGATGGCGTGAAACGCAAACTGGATCGCCAGCCCTTTGGCTGGCACTGAAACAGCAGTCAAAGCCAAAGCGCAGATGGAAAAGTTGCGTGGTTAATTTCTTGATTCGGGCTTGTTTATATGAGAGGAGCGGCGAATGTAATGGGAGGGTGATTTAGGAGCATGGTAACATACAATCTAGTATCTGAATACGGTCCGGCCGGGGATCAGCCGGAGGCGGTTGCGAAACTCGCAAAGGGTCTTCGTGAGGGCCGTCGGCACCAGACGTTGCTGGGCGTGACGGGCTCTGGGAAGACCTTCACGCTTGCGAATGTGATCTCGCAGTTCGACCGCCCGGTGCTGGTGCTGTCGCACAACAAGACACTCGCCGCGCAGCTCTTCGGGGAGTTCAAGGGTTTTTTCCCGGATAACGCGGTGGAGTACTTCGTCAGCTACTACGACTACTATCTTCCGGAGTCGTACATCCCTCAGACGGACACCTACATCGAGAAGGACGCGAGCATCAACGAGAACATCGAGCGGTTCAGGCTTGCGGCAACTGCCTCGCTGATCGAGAGGCGGGACGTGATAATCGTCGCCAGCGTGTCGTGCATATACGGCCTGGGATCGCCGGAGGACTACGAGTTGATGTGCGTCGTGGTCGAGCGCGGGAAGAGATTGCGACGAAACGACCTGCTGCGCTCGCTGATTGACATACAGTACGAGCGCAACGACGCGGCGCCGGAGAAGGGGCAGTTCCGTGTGCGGGGGGACACTGTTGACATCTTCTCCCCGCAGAAGGAGGAGTTCGTGAGGGTGGAGTTCTGGGGGGATACGGTCGAGAAGGTCAGTCGGCACGAGCCCTTGACCGGAAGGAAGGTCCAGGAATGCCCCAAGGCGGTGCTTTTCCCATGCCGTCATTTCGTGCTGCCTCAGGAGAAGATACATTTTGCGTGTCATGCGATTGAGCAGGAGTTGAAGGAGCGGGTGGAGTTCTTCGAGCGAGAGAATCTGCTGGTCGAGGCCCAGCGCATCTACCAGAGGACACGCTACGACATCGAGATGATGCGCGAGATAGGCTACTGCAGCGGGATAGAGAACTACTCAAGGCATCTTTCCGGCAGGGACGCGGGGAGCAGGCCTTTCTGCCTGATTGACTTCTTCCCTAAGGACTTCATTGCAGTGATTGACGAGTCGCATGTGAGTTTGCCGCAGCTTAGGGCGATGTACAAGGCCGACCGCAGCAGGAAGCAGACGCTTGTTGACCACGGTTTCCGGTTGCCCTCCGCGCTGGACAACCGACCGCTGCAGTTCGAGGAGTTCGAGTCGCTTTGCTCAAACACGATATTTGTCTCGGCTACCCCCTCGGAATATGAGCTCTCGCTATGTCCAGAGATCGTCGAGCAGGTCGTCAGGCCCACCGGGCTGCTCGACCCCATGGTCGAGATCCGCCCCCTGGAAGGACAGATAGACGACCTTATGGAGGAGATACGCGAGTGCGCCAAGAAAAAGCAAAGAGTGCTGGTCACCACGCTGACGAAAAAGAGCTCCGAAAGGCTTGCCGACTA
>CAZANS010000120.1:0-6940 GCA_964486565.1 uncultured Victivallales bacterium | reverse complement strand
TTCCAGCTTCTTTGGGCAAAGAACAAGCACGCGACCGTTGAGAAGCTCGAAGTACTTGATAACCGCGAGGGCTTCAAAGGTCTTCCCCAGTCCTACGCTATCGGCGATGATGCATCCCTTGTGCTTGAGAACCTTGTTGATCGCTCCCTTGACGCCATCCTTCTGGAAGTCGTATAGCATGTCCCAGACCTGCGACTCGAAGAACCCCGTCTTTTCATCAAGCAGGCCGCCGCGTTCGGCTTCGGAAAGATATTCTTCAAAGATGTGGAACAGTGTTTTGTAGTAGATGAATTCCGGGGCATGGTCTGCATAAAGCTGCTCCAGGTAGGAAAGCACTTCGCGCTTGACATCTTCTGTCAGGAGGTTGTCGTCCCATAACTCGTTGAACCATTCTTTCAGCTCCCGCCGGTCACGGTTGTCGTTGACCTCAAGATTCAGCTCGAGATTATTGATGCCTGCAGAGCACCCCAGACCCCGAACGGTGAAATTCGAACTCCCGAGAATTGCCTCCTCTACACCGCTATTGTCAATATGGTACATCTTTCCATGAAGAAAATCAGGTTTTCTGATGGATTTGATCTCCACCTTCTCAGACATCCATGCGGAACATTCCCTAGCAATACGTTTTTGTTCGAGGCGATTGGTGAGAGTCAGTTCCTGCTCCTCAATGCCGAAGGCTTTCTTCTCTGTCTTTTCAGGGACTAAGGACCTGATAAACCTGGGCTCCCCGAAAAGGAACCGCAAGCCCTCTATCCGGTCAAGCTGGTTTCTCAATGCGTGGTATGCATAAATGGTGAAATAGGCAGAGACAAAAGAGAGCTTCGATCCCGGAAGAATCCTCTTTTGCAGAAAATCCCCTACAGTCCCTCTTTTACGATTATCACGAATCCCTGTGCTGTCTACCTGCATCCGCAACCCCAGTTAGTGCTATCATTTAAAATGGTATTTCCCGGCCTTTGAATCATATTCCGTATTTTTCGTGGCATACCTCGACGAATTTCCGGAATGATCTGTCGTAAGTTTTTTCCGCGTCGTCCGGGAATGCGCATGCGGGGAGCTGTTTCATGGCGAGGTGGTATTGGAGGCACTCGCAGCATTTCCCTTTTCTTGGGCATGGGTCGTAGCTACAGTTGCAGTGCGACATGTTTGTTGCGATCTTCGAGCATTCGGCCATTTTGTACCTCCTTTTATTGGTTTTCCTTGGTTGCGTTTTTTTTTCGCGGGATGGCGGTCAACTCCAGTTCAGGGGTTTTCGCTTCTTCTTTCCTGCATTTTCTTAAGTATCTCCTCCCTGATCCTCTTCATCTCCTCCGGGCTGCGCTGTTGAATGACCACTCTGGGGGTCTGTGCAGATGTCTGTGCCTCGGGCGGCTGGGGCTGCTCCTGGACGATCTCCGACTCCTGGTCCTGTGCTTGTGAGGCTGTCGGCTCCTGGGTGCCCTTGGCGGGAGGCGGAGGCGGTGCAGTCCTGGCTGCAGCGGCGGTCAGGGAGGAAAGAGCCTTGCTGTCTGCGGCGGCCTGACTCCTTCTATTGAGGCTGCCGCTGCCGTCACGGTCAATCTTAAGAGAGTACAATGAGCTCCCCATGCTGATCACCGCGGTGCTCTCCTCGGGGTTGATGTCATGGAGCATGTATGGGGTGTCGCCGATCTTCTCCCCGACCATGAAGAAGTTCTTTTTGTTTGCTGCGGCCCCGGAGAAGGAGTTCAGTATTGTAGCTCCTTTTATGTTTCCCATCTTGAAGATGCCCGACAGCTCGAGCTTTTCCCTGTTGAGCCTGGCGAGATCCGCCGGCGCCTGCTGTCCTGGAGCCGCGGCCTGTGCTCTCGAAGGGGAGAAAATCTCACTGTCAACCACGATCGCCAGCTCGGACTCGCTAAGCGCCCTGCCGTAAAAGTCGAACGGGGGCTCAACGTTGACATTCGGATCGGAAGGTGTGGACGCGAGAATCTTCTCCGGGGGGAGCGGCTTGTGCGTAATGTGAAGTACAAGCAGCACAACCACCAAAGAGAAGAAAATCACGTTAAGGAATATGAAAAGTGCCTTCATCGCCAGTTGCCTTTGTCTCCCTGAATCTTATATTCCGTTGCTTTCCCGGACGGGCTGGGGTTTGATATCCCAGATTTTTTCAGCGTATTCGCCGATCGAGCGGTCGCTCGAGAACCTGCCCATGCTCGCGACATTGATTATCGTCTTCTCGGCCCAAAGCTTCTTGTTGGTGAATATCTGCGACACCTCCTTCTGCTTGGCCAGGTATGTGTTGAAGTCGGCGGCGATCATGTATGTGTCGTAGGAGAAGCTTTGGACAATCGGCTTGAACAGCTCGCGGTCGCCTGAGGCAAAGAAGCCGTTGCCTATCAGGTCGAGGCATCTCTTCAGCTTGGGCGACTTGTCAATGAAATCCTGAGGGTTGTATCCTTTTGAGCGCAGCTCCTGTACATCCTCGACCTTCATGCCAAATATGAAGATGTTCTCCTCGCCTACAGCGTCATGAATCTCGATGTTCGCGCCGTCGAGTGTGCCGATGGTGAGGGCACCGTTAAGGGCGAACTTCATGTTCCCAGTGCCTGAGGCCTCGGTGCCGGCAAGCGATATCTGCTCCGACAAATCCGCGGCAGGAATGATCTTCTCCGCCAGCGATACCCGGTAGTTCGCAAGGAACACCATCTTGAGTTTGCCGTCAATCTCCTTGTCCGAGTTTATCACCCTCGCCACCGAGTTTATAAGCTGTATGATCAGTTTCGCCATGTAGTATCCCGGCGCGGCCTTGGCCGCGAAGATCACGGTCCTGGGAACGAACTTCCCGGCGGGGTTGTCCTTGATGTCGAGATACTCCGATATGACATGCAGCAAGCTCAGCAACTGGCGCTTGTACTCGTGCAGCCGCTTGACCTGGACATCGAACATGGACGCGGGATCCACGCGTACGTCGTTGTCCTCCAGTATGATGTGTGCAAGTAGCTTCTTGTTGGCGAGCTTGATCTCGCGGAAGCTCTTCTGGAACTCGAAGTCCTGTGCGAATTTCTCGAGTTTCCTGAGCTTGTCGAGATCCTTAACCCACTCGGTTCCGATGCTTTCGCTGATGAGCGCCGAGAGGCCGGGGTTGGCCTTCCTGAGCCAGCGCCTGGGAGTGATTCCGTTGGTCACGTTGACGAGCTTGTCCGGGTAGAACTCGTGGAAATCCCTGAAAAGGCCGTTCTTGAGCAGTTCGGTGTGGAGTGCGGCGACACCGTTGACGTGCGAGCTTCCGACAACAGCGAGGTATGCCATCCTTACCTGCTTCTCCCCGTTCTCCTCGATCAATGACATCCTGCGCATGCGGTCGAGATCACCTGGGTATCGCTCGATGACCTGCCTCATGAAACGCTCGTTTATCTCGAAGATAATCTCCATTATCCTCGGGATGAGCTTGCTGATCATGTCCACCGGCCACTTCTCGAGAGCCTCGCTCATCAGCGTGTGGTTGGTGTAGTTGAACACCCTCGTGCTGATGCCCCATGCCTTGTCCCAGTCCATGTCGTACTCGTCCACCAGGAACCTCATGAGCTCCGGTATGGCAAGCGAGGGATGGGTGTCGTTGAGCTGCACCGAGACCTTTGTATGGAGGTTCTGGATCTTGTTGCCTTGGGAGAGGAATCTGGAGATGGAGTCCTGAATGCTCGCCGACACGAGGAAGTACTGCTGCTTGAGGCGCAGCTCCTTGCCCTCGTAGTTGTTGTCGTTGGGATAAAGCACCTTGGTGATGTTTTCGGTGAGCAGCGCCTCGAGGTTGGCGTTGAGGTAGTCACCGGTGTTGAAGTTCTTGAGGTTGAATCCATACACCGAGTGCGCCGACCACAGCCTCAATGTGTTGACGTTGTTGACCTTGTATCCCGGGATGGGGGTGTCGTATGCTATGGCCATGACCTTCTCGGTGTCCAGCCATTTGCGTTTGTACTTCTTGCTGCTGGTGCGGTCGGCCTCGGTGTACCCGTAGAAAAGCACGGTCCGCGTCCTCTCAGGGCGTTGAATCTCCCACACGTTGCCGTTCTGCAGCCAGTTGTCGGGTTCCTCTACTTGGCAGCCCGCCTTGTCTATGATCTGCTTGAATATGCCGTAATCGTATCTTATCCCGTATCCGATGGCCGGTAGCGAGAGGGTGGCCATCGAGTCGAGGTAGCATGCCGCGAGGCGTCCCAGGCCGCCGTTGCCCAAACCTGCGTCGGTCTCCTCATTGCGCAGCTCGTAGATATCGAATCCCAGCTCGGCCATGGCCTCCTTGGCGATCTCGAAGACCTCCAGGTTGATCATTGCGTTGCCCATAGTCCTGCCGATGAGGTACTCAAGGGAGATATAGCATACGCCCTTTGGGTTTGCCTCCTCGAGGCCTACCTGGGTGCTGATCCATTTTCTGACCATGAGGTCGCGGATGCTCAGTGCGAGCGCCTGGTATCTGTCGAGCATGGTTGCCCTGTCCTCCCTCTTGGCCAGAGACACCGTCAGGTGCTCGAGATAGGATTTTTTGAGTCTTTCTTTCAAATCTTGCATGAGAAAGCCTTTTTCTTAAGATTCAATCTGCCATGTCTCCCGAAGTCCACATCCCGAGGCATTTGTCGGCAAATTTTTTGCCGCGGGAGCGGCATTCCTCGTTGACCAGCTCTATCGGACTGGGTAAATAGAATGGCGATTTCTGAAAATTCAACGGCCGCCACGCTCCTGTAAGGATGTTTCTGTTGATATTTCTTCCGGTGAAGGTCGTCATTAGGAGGAAACGCGGACGGCTTCTCCTGATATTGTCGAGGGCCGCGAGCACATGTTTGTTGGAGAGGTGCACGAGGCAGTCACGGCAGACTACAAGGTCTGCCTGTGGCAGAGTGTCGCAGCAGATGTCCAGGCGCTTGAACTCTCCCATGGCGGGGAATCTTCTTTTGTTTTCCTCGACAATCTCCTCGACGATGTCCGCGCCGGTGTATGAGCATCCACCGAGAGGGACCTCAGAGATCCAGTTGCAGTCCCCGCAGGGGATGTCGAGGATGCTGCTGATGCGGTACTTCTGTATTATCCGCGGCAGCTCGCGCCTGATCACGGAGGTGTTATCCGATCCGGACCCGAAGCCCGAAACAGTCTCCGCCGAGCCCCAGATGTTCCGGCGGTAGATGTCACGGAATACCGACTCCGCATCCATGAAGGCATACGACGGCAACCTCGAAGCGTATTTCGCAAGATACGCCGCATGAGATAGACTGTCCTTCATCACAGACCCTGACTGCAAGCTATTTCCATGTCTCATTCCTTTTTGCATAAAACTGCCCATAAACTACCCCCGGTTCGCGTATTCCGCAAACCAAGACAGGTTGCGATGTCCGGGCGTAAAAGTTTCCGGCGGGCGGGCTTAGCCGGAACCAGAGGCATGAAGATGAGCAAAGCGTATTCAGTCATAGCCACAATCGCTATGCTCCTGCATCAGGAGCCGATCCTCTTACTGAAGATAATGTTGCATTGCATCTGCCCGCCGTCGCGGCATGCCCGAAGGGCGACTCCGTGGATTTTATCGCGTGGGTTTCAGTATGCGAGGACGAGGGAGATCTTGCCTTGTACGTTCTCGGTCCCCCTGAGGTTGATTTGTGACCTGGTTGATTTTTCTGAGATTTGTATTGTGTAGAAGTCGAGTTTTTGGTTGTGAGATATTTGTGTTATGGTCCATGATCCTTCATTGAAGGCGCGGATTTTTTTTGTGCTTTGTTCGCGCCATGACTGTGGTACCGCGTTGTTCCAGGTGACGTCGTCAGCGGCAGTACTCGATGCGATGATGCCTGCGGCGAACTTATGTATTTTCTGGTAGCCCGGGTCTGTGGTGTTCATTGGCGCGATGTCCTCCTGGGCGAGATACGCGGGTGCTTTGGTGATGTCTGAGATTTTCACCGACCTGAGTATTAGAACCCATAGTATGACCAGGGCTACGACAGAACTTGCGACGATAATGTTTCTCATGCGGGCGGATCTTGAGGCCATGCTGCCGGCATCAGTGGCCATTTTCAACTTTTTCAGCTTGGCCTGTGTGGAGAGGTCTTCCTGTTGTGCCAGCCTTTGAAGCTTCTGTTGTTTCTCAGCCTCCTGCTTTTTGCGTTCGATCCCTTTGGAGAGGTTTCTAAGCTCGTCGAGTCCTCGGGCCATTTTTCGTTTTCCCTTCGATATTTCTCAGTTTGATTTCGGGTTGAATAGAGAGTTGTCGTCCTTGCTTCCCCAAAATCCGAGGTTCGCCTCCCGCCATGCGGAGTCTAGTGTCCATGTCATCAGCTCTGGCTCGACATGCCCGTCTGCCCATACCACATTTGCAAGTTTCGCATGCCTGAAGTGGACTGAAGGTGATGAATATCCCAGTGTTTTAATTTCGATTTTGTTGTTGACGGTAAAAGGAGCTACGGCGGTTGAGTATAGCCCGATAGTCCCGACCAGTGGGTTTAAGACGGGGTCTCCCGAGAGGTCAAGAGACATTGCTGTATCTGAGAACATGACGGTCTTGTCGTGGTGCTTGATGTCCTTGATAGGTATTCCGGAGACATATGACTCTTCGCTGTCGGAGCCGTCAACGAAATATGCCAGGCTTCCGAGGTAAAGGTTATATCCGTATCCCCCTCCTCCGTGTTCGACAGAGGGGTGGTCGCTTTTTACTGAATCCCTAAGGATTGGGCATTCGGGGAAGGCACCTTTGATGTAAGGGAAAAGCGGGCTGAACTTGTTGTTGTATGGGGATGTGTTGGTGGGGCTGTTGCGTTTTCCGTGCCAGCGGTGCAGGTTGGATGTTTTATAGTCGTGCCCCCAAGCGCAGAACTTTTCCCATTCCTGGGAGTATTGGAATGCGGCCAGCCCGATATTTTTGAGGTTGTTGACGCAGTAGGTTGCCTGTGCCGAGCCTTTGGACCGAGCGAGAGTGGGCAGGAGCAACGCAGCGAGTGTGAGT
>CAZANS010000119.1:0-7195 GCA_964486565.1 uncultured Victivallales bacterium | reverse complement strand
AACCCAAGGAACTTCCCGATCAACGAGTACACATACATGCCCGCTCACATGCGCAACCCGTTCAGCGTCGAGGCAATGCGCGACAAACTGACCGGCCTGGCCGAGCCATTCTCATTCATAAAGGGCTGCCGAACGATGAAGATTGACGCCTCCGGCGGCGACAACCAATGGTGCGCCGCGCATTCATTCGGCAACCTCCTCTTCAACATTGAGAACGACCCCAGACAGGAAAATCCCCTCGACAACCCCGAGCTGGAGAAAACTATGATCCAACACCTCGTCAGGGAAATGAAAGCCTCCGACGCACCAAAGGAACAGTTCCAAAGACTCGGACTCGAGGGATAGATGACGGACGACGGAGGGCAGACGACAGCAAACACCGATTTTCACGGGTTCTTTAACCGCCACTTATGATCCCGCGGCTGTTCAGGCGGTCCAGATGATTTCGACCTTTCTGCGTGCACCGCACAGACAGGCGGGCACGGGTAGTTTTGAAATTGGCTCAACACGTTGATTGTCTCGCTTTTTTATTTAGGATGATAGGTTGAGGGTGTCCAGGAGCTCCTGGGTGATCCTGCCGTTGGTCGCCAGGATGCCCTTTCCAGGGAACTGCTGTCCGCCTTCGAGGTCGCAGACATGCCCACCCGCCTCACGGACAAGGAGCGAGCCTGCGGCAATGTCGTAGGGCTGGAGGTTGAGCTCCCAGAATCCTTCGAGCCTCCCGGCGGCGACATAGGCCAGGTCAAGCGCGGCGGAGCCCAGCCTGCGGATTCCGCGGACCAGCGGGAGAACCCTGCAGAACATGGGGATGTTGTTTTCCGGGAGGTCCTGGCGGACGCAAGCGAAACCCGTTGACAGCACGGATGATATAAGCTTGTCCCTTTGAGAGACATGCAGCCTTTCCCCGTTGCAGAAGGCTCCTTTGCCCCTCTCCGCCCAGTACAGCTCTCCTAGGCGCGGGGCGTTCACAGCGCCGAGCAGCGGCTCGCCGTCCTTCTCGAGTGCGATCGAGACCGAGTAGAAGTGCTGCCCGTGGACAAACGAAGTCGTGCCGTCAATGGGGTCTATGACCCACACATGCCCGTCTGAGGACACCGTCTTCCCGCTCTCCTCCGCGAATATCCCGTGCCCCGGGAACTCCATTCTGATCTCGCTTATTATATATTCCTCCACCCTTCGGTCGGCGGAGGTGACGATGTCCTTGACGCTCTTGAAATCAATGCTGCCGTCACCGAGCTTTCCGAACTCATCGAGGCTGATCCTGCCTGCCTCCAGCGCAACTCGCCTGATGAAGTCTGTCATCTGATCGTCCACGATGGCTCCAATGGCTACATCCTAGCCTGCCCGCCTGCGGCATCTGCGAGGTTCGCAAGTTTCTCGATGTCCTCCGCGGCCGGGGAGTCACTCCACAGGGTCTCGAGACGGTAGAAGTCGCGCTTCTCGGCAGACAGCACATGCACCACTACAAGCGGGAAGTCGAGCACGATCCACTGGCTTGCTGCATCCCCGTCCATGCGGGGCTTGAAGCCGTATTTCCTTGACACCTCGCGTTTGAGCCTCTCTCCCAGCGCGCGGATATGGGGAGCCGAACTCGCGGTGCACAATATGAAGAAATCGGCCACGACAGATATCCCTTCCAGCGGGATCCTGACAATGTTCTCGCCCTTGCCGTCATCAATTGTTTTCTCGCAGAATTCCGCCAGCTCGAGCGGATCCGGCAGCTTGTTCTTCTCAGTTGCCATCCAGATAAAGTCCTTTCTCTATAATGTAATCAAGAATTTCCGGGAAAACCTCTCCGGCAGCATCCTCTCCAGCGCGTATGAACCGCCATATCCCGGTAGAGGATATTTACACCGTGTCCAACGGCAATATAGTGCTTTGCAGCCCGGAAACAACTTTGGCAGGGCAGAAATAGCGCAAATAGGGATTGAGCGCCGCATCGTATCAAGCCAATATGTAGCATTGCACAACTAATATCCATCGGCGTCGTTAAAACTTAAGTAATTTCCTTTTCATAGATCCAGGTTCAAAACTACCAGTGGCCGGATCTGTAGAAAATATCCCGTGAGGCTTCCGTGGCTCGCATGACGGTTCATAATTACTTTGACATAATGGTTGACACCTTGCTTGGGTTCTGGTTGGCCCCATGGAAGCTGAAGCGCCCAACCAAGCAGGTGTCGCATCCGAAGTTTTACCTTTTCGACACTGGAGTGGCGAGGGCGCTTTCAGGAAGGCTTCCATATCCCCCGACCAGCGAAGAGATGGGAGTTCTTCTTGAAACATTTATCACCAACGAGGTCAAGGCATATCTATCCTACAGCGGCCTGCGGTACGAGTTGAATTTCTGGCGGAACTACGACGGGACGGAGGTAGACCTGCTATGCGAGGCTGCCGACGGTTTTGTAGCCGTGGAGATCAAGGCTTCATCCCAATGGCAACCGCGCTTCTCACGGGGGCTGTCCAGGCTCAAGGAGGAATTGAAACCTCGCCCGGTCCGTACGTACGGCGTATACCTTGGGGCGCGAAGGTGCGTATTGAATGCCGTGGACGTTTTGCCGGCGGGAGATTTCCTCAAGGACCTTTGGGAAGGGGAACTGATCAATTGAGAGGCAGTTGAAATTGGCTCTGTACATTTACGCCAGACAAATCTAGTCGAATTCCCTGTAGAACTCGGCCTCGTGTCCGGAGAGCTTGTTGTCCATGATCATCTGCCTGATTCTTGGGATGTCTGCCTTCCTGACGTTCGACCCGGGCTGGACTTCGGGTAACTCGTCTTGGAGTTCGCGATGTCTTGCGGCTCCGGGGTTGCTGATGTCGCCCTGAACTCCAGTGGAATCTACAGGAGGGGGCTGTTTTTCTGCCATGTCGGCCTGTTTGTCTGGCGTTTTACGCAATATCTCTTTTTCCCCGGTGCTTCCCGAGAGCCATACTGCGGCAATGAACACGGCGGCGGTCATGATGGCGGCCAGCAGTGCGAAGACTGTTTTTCTGCCCAGCGAATTCAATGCCTTTGCATTCTCCATCTGCCTCTCTCCCAGGATGCGTAATAATGCCGGAGGTAAATTTAACCCTAGAATCAGTGAAAACAAGACTATGGTTGCGGAGGTCCCGAGCAGGGGAATGAGTATCAGGCCGCTGAGGCACGTCCCGATAGCCGCGCCGAGGTGGTCTGCGTTCTCCAGCATGCTCCCGGAGCGTTCTGGGGGCACTCCGAAACGGCATAGCCGCGCCGCGGCGATGGGGAAATAGAATCCGTTGCAGAAGCCTGCGACCAAAAAGGCAACGGCAAAGCCCGGGAGCTTCCAGCTCGCGGGCTCGAAGTATGCCACAATCACGAAGAACAGCATCTGTACGACGAGTGCGGCGCAGAGTATGTGGTTCGGCCTCGCCCGGGGCTGCAGGGTTATTCTCCGTGCGGAGAAGGCACCCGCCGCCAGCCCGCACATGAACAACGAGGAGATCAGGCCGACATGCAGGAAAAGCGACCCGTAGGCAGTCTGAAACAGGAACATTAGCACCAGAACCGATCCGATGGCGATGATCCCGGAGGTGATCACGAGGATGATGTTCTCGCCTTCCGCGGCGTGCGACGGCCCGGCTCCTCTTGCGTAGAGCATCCAGAAAAGCAGGGCTGTAGCCAGGGCTGCCACGAAGGGAATCATGCCCGCGTGCATTATTGGTTTGAGGATCCTCAGCGCGTCGAGTCCGGACATCCTGCATGAAAGCAGGAGTTGGAAGAGGTATACGTTTGGTTTTGACTCCCTGTTGACAAGCAGGTTTTCAGGTAGCGCTGCCGAGTCGTAGGCTTCGGCGGCGGCCTCGGACCTTGCAGGGGAGTATATGGAATAGAGCCCGTCAGGGGGGAAGATCTCATCCGCGTCTGCGAATTCCGCAAAATCCCGTGAGAGAGTCTCTGGGTCGCATGTGAGGCGTGTTGAGAAGGACGATATGAACCATGTAGTCTCCCCTGGGTTGACGACTGTGACGGGGAAAATTCGTGACAGGCTTTCCCTGACCGACGCGCCGATGAGTTTCAGTTCCGGGCTGAACACGTTTGCGCCTCCAGGGACTCTGACCGCGACTATCGCACCCTCACTCATGTGTTGCCGGAGCTGGGCGAAGAACTCGACCGTGAAGTACCTGTTCAGGTGCGAAGACGCCGAGTCGGGGATGTTGACGACGACGATGTCGTAAAGAGGATCCTCCCTTCCGAGGAAACGTCTGATGTCCTCCCTGACGACATTCAGCCTCTTGTCCTTCAGCCTTGATCCCGGCGGCAGAAGCATGTTGACTTTGTCAACAAACTGGATGTCCGGGTAGAACCAGTGCAGTTTTGAGACCTGCGGGCTTGCCAGTATCTCGGAGCATAGGTTGAATCCGTCCCCCACGACGAGGACTTCGCGTGCCTCGTGGTGCTGCGCGAATATCGTGGCGAGGGTTGTCGCCGCGGTCTCTTTGTCGGGGATGACAAGAGAAACCTCCCCTTCGCTTATGATCATCAACCGCCCCTGCATGCTGCCGAATAGATACTCCCTGCCCGCCGTGTAGAAAGCACCTTCGAAATACTCTTCAGGAAGCAGTGTCCCCCATTTGCGGGACTGCATGCCCCGCGATATGCCGGTGTCTAGCCGCAATGCCGCCGCGAGCACCAGGATCAGGAGTACGGCCGCCGCCATGAACGCGAGCGCGGCTCGCGGTCGCGAACGCGCCGGAAAGGCATTGGGAGTCAAATTCAAAAGCAGCACCGCAGATGCCGGAAGCATGGAGATGAGGATAAAGACCATTGCCATGTTGAACTCTAGGTACAGCATGGCGGTTGTCGCGATACCGCCTGCGACGCTGCCTGATGCCTCGAGCAGATAGACCTTCGACACCGGGATATCCGAACGTGCGGAGAGCCATTTGCATGCCGTAGGGAATATCATCCCGGTGACAAAGCTGACAGGCAGATTCACCACAAGCGCAACTACGAGCATGCTGCCTATAGGGAAGGGGGAGAACGGGGCGATACCCGCGAAATCTCTCGACCCGGCGATCAGCAGCGACTGAAGTATGCACGCCGGGATATACAGCAGAAGCATGGTCCCCATCGCCGTGCCGGAGATTCCTGAAGGATCTTTCCCGCCGTACAACCCCGCAGCCGCCTTGGCTCCCTTGTCGAAAAGCCATGCCGACACGGCGACCCAAAGGAACCAGGACCAGAAAAACACAGCCACCGCAATGTCGTTCCCCTCGAAAGAGCTCATGAACACCCGGAAAAGAAGCGTCTGCGCCGAGATGGCGAAATAACCCATCGAGAAGAGGGCCAGGCTTTGGGAAAACTTGACTCCGATATCGTGTTGATCTGCTGAACTGCGACTATAGTCCGGCCCCCATCTCGTAATGGCCCCTGACTTCAGCCGCCGGTAAAGCCCTCTTGGAGATGATCAGCTCGTCAATCCTTCCCGAAAGAAGGTTGGTCTTGCCGCCACCGCTGTCCTCGGCACCGATGACCATTGGGCTGGCACCCTCGAACAAAGCCGGGTCGAAGTTCACGGCCTTGCTGCCCATCGCCTGACCGTTGATGTAGACGACCATCACCCCGTTGCCCGCGCCGACTGGTGCCGGAGTTTCTCCGGGTCCTTCGTCCGGGACAACAGGTTCCTCGCCGCCTTCATCGCCACCGGCAGCAACCTCGGGCACGTCTGTGGTGAATATCGTGTGGTCCGCCTGGTTAGGGATATTTGGAACCAGATTGCCCTCCTCATCGTAATGAACTCTGGCTGCCTTGATAGTATAGCCCTCCACTTCTTGGCCGTAGAGCTGTTGTATGCCAGCTACGTACTGCTGAGGGTCGGTGGAGTCTTTTATGTCCCCGGGGTACTCGTCAATCTTGACGGTCGTGCCGTCAGCAAGCCTATAGATGACATGGGATATACCATAGCGGATTTCTCCCGTCGCCAGGGCGTAGTCCTTCATGGTTGAGGTGTCTGCCACCTGGTTGTTCATGTTGAACTGGAGTGCGACGTGAACCCACTTGTCCTTTTCTATGTCTGAGCTTGGCACCGAGAGTTCCTGACCGAAGAGCACGGCGCCTATCTGGCCTTCCGCGGCGAACAGCTCATACTGTGTGGCGCCGGAGTTGACCTTCGAAATCACGGTGTTTATCTGGTCGAGGTTGTCGAACCTGACCCAGCACGTGATGGTGAAGCGGCCCTCGCCGGCGAAGTTGTTGGCACTGCCGCCTATGATGTCCACATAGGTGTTGGAGCCGTTGAAGACAAGAGCCCTCTTCAGTTTCGGCCATCTGCCGTCGGCCCATGCGAAATCCCCGTTGAGGATGCCGTCGTAGGCCTCTCTCATGAATTCCGAGGTGTCGCAGCCGTCAGCGCGGCTGACCAGCTTGCTGTCCTTGGACTGGAAGTTGAAGTTTACAACGCAGTCGGGGTCGCCGTTGACCATCTCGTTGAATGCCTGCCAACGGGCGAACCTGGCCTGGGTCTTGGCATATTCCAGAGTCGGGAAGAGCATCGCCGCCAGAATCAGGATGATCCCGATGGTCATCATGACCTCGATCATCGTGAACCCTTTTCTTGCCGTCGTTTTCATTTTCTGCCTCCTTTTCCTAAAATTATACTTTCCTACACTCGTACCCGTTCGAGTTGCCATCTAGCATATTCTATTCCAAAACTGACCGTCTGCCGTATTTTCGTGCCCAATCCGATATTGATTCTATCAAAAAAAACGCATTGAGGCAAGGGCTTATTTTGCAAAACTGAGAAAAAAGAATGAGAAAATCGCATTTTGGCCTCTCTCCCAGAATGCCATGGGCGTAAGAGCTGGGCGTTGGACGGTGCCAACCTCGTGACCTCGGCGGCACTCGCTCTCCTGCTAGTCGAGGATGATTCGGGATATGTTTTCGAGGCTTCCTGGGTGTGTGTTCACGGCTTCGTTGGCATATTTGAGGGCATTCTCGTAGTGTTCGAACCAGTCGCAGAGGACGGCCAGCCCGAGGTACTCGTTTGCGGCGCCTTGCATCTGGTCCTCCTTGGAGACCTGTCCGGCGCCGGACACTGATATGCGGCGTTTCGCGAAATACTCGATGAACGCAGGGTATTGCTCGAAGGACAGGTCATCCCATTTGTAAGACTCGCCTTTCTTGCTTTTCTGGGATCTTTTCAGGCGGAGCACGTTGACGTTTGCCATGAAGACGACC
>CAZANS010000118.1:0-7224 GCA_964486565.1 uncultured Victivallales bacterium | reverse complement strand
CCCCCCCCCCCGGGCTTAGCTTGCCGAGTTGAACGCAATCTACTGTAATATCAAGATGAACAAGCTGGACGAGGCTGCTCAGCAGTTTGAATCGGTGGACGAGCCTGAGTTCGGTGATGCGGCCTTTGGCCTCTACTGGCTGATCGATGCCTATTTGAAGTTCAACAGCAATCAGTTCAGTCAGGCTTTGGACTCTCTTGTCAAGTCGGTTGTGTTTGAGACCAAAGATATCAACACATTCCCGGAGGCACTGCTGCTTTCAGCATTTTGCTACGAGGATTCGCTCGACAACTACCGTGCAAGAGACCTCTATTATGAAGTGGGAAGACTTTTCAGGGGAATGCCCGAAGGGGAAATCGCTTTATCGAGCCTCCAATTCATCCGCAACAGGAAATTGACCGAGGACGAGGAGAAGGCTGCTATTGAAAGGGTTTTCTTTGACATTGTTGAGGATGTCAACACAAAAGTTGACGATTTTATCACCGAAACGCTGGAAAAGAAAAAAGTCGCTAATGAAAAAGAAAAGGCCATGGATTAAGTGAACCAATTGCAAAATCAACAGTAGGAGAATTTTATGTCGAGACAGAGAATCCTGATCGTATGTGTGGGCTTTGCCCTGTGTTATTGCTGTCTGTTGAACGTCTGGTCTCAGGAGGATGCAGGTGCCGGAACGGCTCAGCAGGTGCAAAAATCCTCGGTGGTCGAGGGCGTTGAATCCAAAACGACATTCTGGGGCTTGGTCAAAAAAGGGGGGATAACCATGTACCCGCTGGGGTTCCTCATGGCCGCCACTATCGGGCTGACCATCTATGGATTCATCGCGACTCAGGAAAGAAAGATGCTGCAGCCCCAGATCATACCGAATGTGCAGAACTCCCTGAATAATCTGAACATAGAGGAGGCATCAAACATTTGTGCCGGGAACCCCTGCCTCCTAACAAATATCCTCCTGTCAGGATTCCAAAGGCTGAACGACGGCGTGCTGGACGCGGAGGCAATGGAAAAAGCCATGGAGGAGGCATCTGTGGAGGAAACGGCCGCCGGACTGAAACCGATCAACTATCTTTCGATTGTCGCTCAAATTGCCCCGATGCTCGGTTTGCTCGGAACAGTCAGCGGGATGATCAAGGCTTTCGAAAAGATTGGCCATGGCGGCATGGGCAAACCTGAGCTCCTCGCAGCAGATATCGGGGAAGCCATGGTTACCACCGCCACAGGGCTTATCATCGGCATACCTGCAATGTTCTTCTATTTCTTTCTGAAGAGCAAATATCTCAGCAATGTTTCACGCCTTGCGAGGATGCTCGGCAATCTGGCACATTCTCTGGTTGCCGCTGGAAGGCGAGAGTTAGCGGAGTGACAATATCTGTAAGTGTACCAGAAACTATAACAAGGAGTAGAACCAAATGAAAATCGATCTCGGTCAGGATGAAGAGGCGAAATTTCAAATGGCTCCTATGATTGACATGGTGTTCCTTCTGCTTGTTTTTTTCATGATGGCTTCACAGATGGCCCAGCGTCAGAACATCCCGTTGGAGATTCCTGAGTCGACGAAGGCCGTGGTGCCCAAGGAGCGACCCAACAGATGGGTGGTTAACATAACCAAGGACGGGGATATTTTCGAGGGTGAGGTTCCGGTTGAATTGAGCGCGCTGGGGGAACGAGTCGAGGAGCAGGTGAAGATAAATCCCAAGATAAAGGTTTATTTGAGGGCGGATGTCGACACCAAACACAAGAGGGTTAAGGAAGTGATGACAGAGATGGCCAAGGCCGGGGTCGGAGATTTTATTTTCGGGGTTTATCTCAAAAAGGGCGCCGAATGAGTCCTTATGAGCCGATTTTGAGGAAAGTGCAATGAAATTAAATATGCCTCAGATGGATGAGCCTGAACTGGATGTCACCTCTCTAATTGACCTTGTTTTTTTGTTGCTTGTGTTTTTTATGGTAACATGCAGCCTTGTGAAGTCAGAGGGGGACTTGGGTATCCAGCTTCCCGGGATGCTGGCTTCTGCTGAAAGCGTTGACATGCCGGATGAGCAGATTGTCGAGATCAAGGAAAACGGTCGAGTGTATCTGAACGACAGGGAGTTCGATTCCTTTGACAGCGTTGGTCTGCCGATGCTGGTGGCTACCCTTCAAAGGTACAAGGCGGCTTCCGTTGCTTCAAAAAACAAGGCTCTTATCACGATCAATGCGGAAGACAACTCTCGACATCAGCGTGTTATTGATGTGATGAATGCCTGTGCCGCCGCAGGGATATCGGACATAACATTCGCCGGTGCCGCTGGTTCAGAAGAATAACCATAAAGTTAGGATTTAACAACAATGGAGGTTTGCAATGGGGAAAAAAGATCAGCAGCAGTTGACGGGCCTGCAGTCCAGCCTAAAGCATGACAGTCTTAATCTGGCCGAACTTGGCTCTCTGAAGCTTTCTCAGCAGAGACGCAAAATTTTATCGTTGTGTTTTATGACAGGGGGTATCGGCCTGATTCTCTGTCTTATCATCTTCGGTTCGTATGTGGTAATGCAGATGCAAATGGAGGAGAAAACAGTGTTTGTGGCGCCTCCTCCGCCCAAGAGGACTTATGAGCCGCGAGAACTTGAGCATAAGGTCAAGGTACAGAAACGCCAGCGCAGTTCCAGCCGGCCGGCGGTGATTCCCCGGCTGGTGGCCATGAAGAAGTCGAACATGGCTCTCCCGGATATCAAAATGGATCCTAAGGTTATAACCACCAGTTTTCAGCCCAAGTTCAAATCCATATCAGGCAAAGGTGTTGGTGTAGGGCTTGGGACGGGGTACGGGGTGGGGGGATTCGGTTCTGGAGTAAATCGCTTCGACTTCTTCGGCATCCGAGGCAGGGGCGACAGGGTGGCGGTGCTGGTTGATGTATCGACAAGCATGGTTGAAGAAGACATGGGCGGTGTCGCAGGCTACATGAGGGTGAAGTCAAGAGTAAATGACGTGATTGATGCCCTTGGCGAGGGTTCCCTTTTCAACCTCATCGTTTTTGGCGATGCCGCCAATGCGCTTTTCCCAAAACTTGAAATCGCCAACCCCGCGAATAAAAAAAGCGCAAAAGAATACCTGAGACCTTTCAACACCGAGGGGAATTGGGGGATTTCGAGTGGGAATATCAGCCCTGACGGCAAGGGCTTGTCCGCCATTGGCGGCACGACCAGGCTTGATCTTGCCCTGACGGCGGCATTTCAACAGGGAGCCGACACTGCCTTGATAATCAGCGACGGAGCCCCGATGGTGCTGAGAGGTGTTTCCAATGAAGAGATGCTTGCCTATAATCAGCGCAGGAAGGAGTGGGAAGATAATAACCGGAGGGCTATTGAGAGACATGATAATAACCCCGGTGACGTACGCACTGTAAGAGTATGGGTCCCCCCAATAAAGGCGAGACCGCCTCGAAAGGGGCCGCCGAAGGAAGGGGAGGGACCTGATCACGGCAGCCCGGCCGTGGAGGGGCATTGGACTACCCAGACAATACAACCTGCGAGACCCACATTTCCGGATCCCCCGCCCAAACCTACATATTGGACTCTGGCAGAATTCCTAAAACATCTGAAGATGCTGCATGAGCATTATTATCTTGACAAGGGACAAGCTCCTCCTGTCATTCATTGCATAGGGTATAAAATAGATAAGGAGGGCAATGCTTTTATGATGGCTGTAGCGAGAGAATACAAAGGCAAATACAGGAGGGTTCGGTCTCTTTCAACCAAATAACGTTATGAATTTAAAGACACAGCGAACTTTCACGGCAAACAATCTGGTTATACTGCTGTTCTTCTTGTTTCTTGGTCTTTGCGCCGAGGATTCAAAGATCGAGGAGCTGCAGGTCACGAGAGAGGACGAGGATAACGGGAAAAGTATTTTCACGGTGTTTATTCGTCCCGGGGAGACGGCAAGTCTCGACAGGATAGAATATCTGGTTCCATACCACCAAAGTTTTCCTTTTGAAGACTCCAGGGGAAACAGCTATGATAAAACCCACGGGCCTGCGGTTTTCAAATACACGAGGCAGAAGGTTAAACTTGTTGAAGACCTTGACGACCATGTCAACTTCCGTGTCCCGGTAAGTCTTGACCGGTTGAAAGTAATCTACGGCAACCTGACCTTCCACCCGGACTATCCCATCTTGATCCCAAAAATAAAAATTGTGGCTTATTCTCGCGGGAAGGTCATATGGGAGCATGACGCCAAGATCAATGTCGAGTATATAATGGATAAGGAGACAAAGACACTTGTTGAAAACCTCGGCAAAAAAAGGATTCAGGCTTCCGATGAATAACTGACTGACCAGATATAAACGGGGAAGTCAAATAACCGCCAAGAACTCATCGATGGGGATGTACTCGATCTCGTGATCCGCCTCCAGGGTGTAAACCGGAGGTGACCTCCCCGTCGTCTCTGTCCAGAGTCTGCAGTGCTTGAGTATCCGCTCGATGATGTCCGTAAATCATCATCTCCCGAAGGAATGTCAAGACGAATATATCGCACATCGGGCTTGACGTTGCCATGCGCGGTGGTATGGTTTGAGAGTTCACGATTCACAGTTAGTGGCTGATGGACGGAAACTAGATTGCACACACTCCGATGAGGGTGGATTCAAGACGCAAAGAAGGAAAACGAAATGAAACACGTATGGCTGTGGTGGAAGCAGGAAGATGTCAGGACCGAGTTAAGGCAAATCGAGGAGGAGGGGTTCGTCGTGGACGCCGTGCAGGCGGAGTTCGATCGCCTGCTTGCGCCGGATGTTCCGGAGGATGACGCCTTCCAAGATGCAGTAAACGCCCTGCTGGACAGGACGATCCGGTTGCCGACGAGGCGGGACTATCCCTATTGCGAACCGTCCGATCTGGCGGGAATACGTGCGCAGCGTCCGGAAGGTCCGCACACGTTGCCGGTCGCTCTCGATGCACGGTCTACGCCGGACCGAATTGCCGGTGCCTGGTTGGGTCGCTGTGCCGGCTGCTTGCTGGGCAAACCGATCGAGGGAGTCCGCAGCCCCAAGCTGCATGCGTTGCTTGATCGCTCAGGCCAGAAGGAAATCACGGATTATCTCTGGCGGCTGCCGGGACTCCAGGAGAAGGATTACCTGGAACTTGATTTCGCCGGATTGCTGAACTGGCGGCACACGGACTGCATGCCGGAGGATGACGATACCAATTACACCGTCACGGGTATGGCGCTGATCAAGGCCAAGGGCATTGGGTTCTCTCCCGCTGATATGGCTGATTTCTGGCTGAACAACATCCCGATCCTGCACACCTGTACCGCGGAACGCGTTGCCTGCCGGAACTTCGTGAACAATATCGAACCACCGCAGTCCGCCAGCGTCAGAAATCCATACCGCGAATGGATTGGCGCGCAAATTCGCGCCGACTTCTTTGGTTACGTGGCGGTGGGCAGGCCCGAATTGGCTGCCGAACTCGCGTGGCGTGACGCCTCCATTTCTCACGTGAAGAATGGTGTCTACGGCGAGATGTGGGTGGCCGCGATGCTGGCTGCGGCAATCGGTGAAACCGACATCCGCCGGGTTGTCGAAATTGGGCTGAGCGAAATTCCACGAGCGTCCCGGCTCGCGGAAGCCATCCACGATGTGCTGGCTTGGCATGAATCGAACGTTCCCTATGACGAGGCGGTTCGGAACATCCACCGGCGATGGGACGAGACCAAGGCGCACGATTGGTGCCACACCATCTCCAATGCCCAGATTGTGGCGGTGGCTTTACTCTATGGCGAGGGTGACTTCGAGAAGGCGGTCACGCGGGCCGTTTATCCTTGCTTCGACACGGACTGTAACGGTGCAACGGTTGGATCCATCATGGGGATGATGCTGGGCGCGGAATCCCTCCCGTCAAAATGGACGAGTGTCCTGAACGACACCGTTCACACGGGGCTGTCGGGGTACCATGTGAGCAGGATATCGGATCTGGCGGATGAGATGTGTCAATTGCATGTGGCAGCGGAGAAATACAGGCTATGAATGCAAAGAAAAATGCGCTGCGCATCTTACGATTCGACAGCCCGGAGTGGGTGATGAGCGGTTGTCCGACTCACAACATAGGGTACCGCGGGTGCAACCATGAAGGCTTCGAAGGCGGTGGCCATCACTTACCCGTCGGGTCCGTCTGGCAGGACATCTGGGGCACGCAATGGCATCGTGAGCATGAGGGCGTGATGGGGTTTCCACGGGGCAATCCGCTGGCCAACCCTACGACTGACCTCGCGGCCTACGCGTGCCCCGACCCCGATGACGACCGCATCGTCCGGCAGATATTTGAGCAGGTCAAAGGATGGGACCGCGACGAGGCGTTCCTTTGCGGTTCACACCGCGACACCCTCTGGGAGAAATGCTACATGCTGGTCGGAATGGAGAATGCGATGTGCGGATTCTACTCCGAACCGGAGGCCATGCGCGAAATCCTGCGGCGGATCATGGACTTTCAACTGGGCATTGCCCGGCACTATCTGGCTCTAGGCGTTGAAATGGTCAGCATGTCCGATGATCTCGGGACACAATGCGGGTTGCTGCTCTCGCCGACGCTCATTGAGGAGTTCCTCGTGCCGGAGTACCGCCGGTTGTTCGCCCTCTACAAGGCTAAGGGCGTGCTGGTCAGCTTCCATAGTTGCGGTCACATCGAGCCCGCGCTTGATGTCTTCATGGGACTCGGCGTCGACATCCTGAATCCGGTTCAGGCGACGGCAAACAACCTCGATGCAGTGAGGGCAAGAACGGCAGGCCGCATGGCCTTGCAGGGCGGCATCTGTTCGGGGGTGATCGCGGCAGGGCCGATACCGGCCATCCGTGCAGAAGTCCACCGGCGGATCTGGCAACTCGGACGGGAAGGCGGTTACTTCTGCGGTCCGGATCAAGGCATACCTTGGCCGGAAGCGCACATTCAAGCCCTGCGGGATGCCGTGGCGGAATTCGGCCAATACCCGATTCGGGAATTTGACGAGAACAAGACGACGACAAGACTGTAGACTTCAGCTTACAGCTCCCACACGGTCGCTTGGTGTGCCGCCGGGCGATCCACGGGCCGGAGGACTGACCCTGACGCACCGTTCGATGAAGCGCGAAATGAAAAACGATACAACAGACGAAACACAGCAAAGGGACAACATCATGAACCCGGTCCGCTTCAAGCGGGATCTGGGCGTGACCATCCAGTCGCTTGGCTGGCGCGCCGGCGGCCGCTACCTGCCCA
>CAZANS010000117.1:0-7232 GCA_964486565.1 uncultured Victivallales bacterium | reverse complement strand
TCTTAAAGCTTTGTATACAAATATGTTAACTGCCATTTTTGAGATTTAACTGCTTTATTTAGGTTTATCCTCCCAGGGTGATTGACCCGGACCACATGGCGGGAAATTCAAGGTAATGTGCATGGTTGGGGTTGACTTATCCATCGGACTGGCTAAGCTATCGGGGAGGAAGAAGTAGGGTGTCATAATTACGGGGGGCTCGGCACTTTCTATACGCCCTAAGATATTAAAATTAAGGTTGTACATAAAGTTTATTCAGGGATGTCATTTCTTCAGCCATATATTTTGCTTGGTCTGCCGCTGGCGCTGATCCCGATACTGATACACCTGCTCAACAGGCTACGCTACCGTTCGGTCTCATGGGCGGCGATGATGTTCATTTTGAAGGCCACCCGCAGCTCCACGAGCATGGCGAAGATAAGGCAGTGGCTGGTGCTGCTGCTTCGGGCGCTGGCTTTGGCCGCGCTGATATTTGCTGTCGCGCGTCCGCTTGCGGGGGCATGGCTTGGCTGGGGATTCTCTGTATCCCCTGACACGGTGATAGTGCTTCTCGACCGTTCGGCCAGCATGGGGGCCGACTCCGCCGACGGCAGAAATTGTCTTGACTCCGGCCTGTCGCTTGTCGCCGGGGCCGGTGCGAAATTCGCTGCCGCCTCGCGCATCGTGCTGGTCGAGAGCGCGCTAATGCGCCCAATACAGATTCCAGGATGGGACGTGCTGCATGAGATGGAGGATACCCGGCTGACACACGGGGCAGCCGACATCCCCTCGATGCTCCAGGGTGCCCTGGACTACATTCTTGAGAATCCCTCAGGGAGGACGGAGGTATGGATCGTCTCCGACATGCAGGAGAGCAACTGGCGTCCGGACAGCGCGCAGTGGGGCGAACTGGCACAGAAGTTCTCCTCGCTGCAGACCTCTGTCAGGTTCAAGGCTCTCTCGGTCGAGCCGCCGGGGCACCCCAACCGTTCGATAAGATTCGAGAATGTCCTCTCCTACACCACCGCCGACAGCAAGAAAATCAGCGAGCTTGTCCTGAAGGTACTCTCCGATGTGCAGTCCCAGGATGCCGATATCCCCGTCACTTTGTTCAACAACGGCTCGTCGCAGCAGGTGAATGTGAAAGTCTCCGGCAGCTCATCGAGGATCAGGTTAAGACTGCCCGAGCCGGAAGAAAAAGCAAGCTTGCTTTGCGGCTATGTCGAACTGCCCCCCGACAGCAACCCGGCGGATAATTTTGCGTATTTCGCATACGGCGACACGCCCGGGGGAAGGATCCTTGTGTACTCCGAGAACAGCCTGCTACGCAAGATTTTATCCGCCGCCGCCGATCCAAGGGAGGAGAGCCCGAAAGAGTCCGCAGCAAAAGATTTGTCTCTGGCAGACCCCGCCGCGCTCGACGATGCAGCGATGGTAGTATGGCAAGGAGCATTGCCTGAAGGGAAGGCAAAGGAAATCATTGATGCTTTCATCGCTAAAAAAGGCGCGGCGATATTCTTTCCCCCGCTTGATGCCGGTGCAGTACAAGGCTGGGGTGAGACAGTGTCGTCGCCCCCGGAGAGCCCTTTGACGGTCTCGAAATGGGAGAGGATGCTCGGGCCGCTGGCCGACACCGCCTCGGGCGACCCGCTGCCCCTGGAGTCTTTGCGTGCCCTTAAATCTCGGCAGCCCGTCGCGGCAGAAACCACGCATCTTGCCATGCTTTCCAACGGGAACCCGCTGCTTTCAGTGTCACACGCATCAGGGGATGCAGGCTTGTACTTTTGTTCCACCCTCCCTTTGCAGGAATGGTCGAGCCTGGGCGATGGCATAGTCCTTGTGCCGATGCTCGAGCGGATTTTCCATGAGGGGGCGAGGCGCTTCTCGAGGATATCTTTTCTTGACTGCAGCCCCGAGGCGCTTCCCGCAGACCGGGGAGTGTCTGCCATCCTCAGGCAAAGCCGCGAGCATGAGAAAACAAGACAGACCGACGCAAGGCTTGTCTCCGGTGTGTTCCAGACGGACATCGGCCTTGCCGTCGTGAACCGTCCGGCAATTGAGGACATGCCCGGCTATCTCAACCAGGCCACCGTCAGGAATCTGCTTCAGCCCCAGGATATCCGCTTTTCCCATGATCCCGCAGGCAGCTCAGCCGCGCCAGCCCTTTCCGAGGTATGGAGGGCATTCATGATGGCAATGATGGCCATTCTACTTGCGGAGTCCTTCATGGTGTCGCCTTCATGGAGAAAATCACCCATCACATCGGGGACGGAGAAAAACGCGCCATGAACCTCTCGATCCAGGCAAGCACACCGATAATCGTATTCTGCGCCGCAGGGGCCGCGGTGGCGCTGGCGCTCGGGATCAGGCAGATCATGCTCTACCCGATGCCCCGATGGAAGAGCTCCATCCTGTCGGGCCTGCGGCTGCTTGTCATCCTGTGCGTGGCCTTTACAATTCTGCGCCCAGAGATCATCAGCACCGTCGAGGACGACTCCGAGCCGCAGCTCGTCATACTTACAGACAGCTCCGGAAGCATGCTCACCAAAGATGTGGTTGAACAAAGGGGAAATGCGAATTTCGCAATCAGACGGAGCGAATGGGTCTCCGGGCAGATGGATAACAAGCTCTTCGACCAGTTACAGGGCCAGTTTAAAGTCTCGGTCGTCCCATTCGCGATGCCCGGGGGCAAGGACGGTGAGATTTCCGCCGGTGGCACAGACCTGTCATATGCGCTCGGCGACTTGCTCGCCCCATTCAAAGCTCTCCGGGCCGTCGTCCTCCTCAGCGACGGAGATTGGAACCATGGTTCCTCACCCGTTGGCCCAGCCGCCGCGCTGAGAGCCGACTCGGTCACCGTTTTCCCCGTGGCAACAGGAAGCATGGAATACCTCCCCGACCTCGAGCTCATACAGGTCAAGGCTCCCTCGTTCTGCCTCCTCGGCGAGAAGATAGCCATACCATTCCAGATACAGAGCCGCCTGCCCAAAGATGTAAATACAAAGGTCACGCTTTCCTCCCCCTACAGCACCGACATAAGCAAGGAGGTATTCATACCTGCCGGGCAGAGCATCCAGAACTCGGTCATCTGGCACCCCAGGGAGACCGGCGCCCACAGGCTCACGCTGGATCTCCTGGTGCAACCGGAAGAGCTGATAGTTGACAACAACCGATCCTCCTTCAGCATCGAGGTCAGAAAGGAGATAATAAAAGTCCTCGTCGTCGAGTCCCGCCCAGATGGGAGTACAGGTACCTCAGGAACGCTCTGATGCGGGACCCGGGTGTCAGTGTCAAGACACTGCTGCTCCACCCCAAGCTCGGCCTAGGCGGAGGCGAGGGATACATACGGCAGTTCCCCTCGAAGGAAGAGATCCTGGACTTCGATGTGATTTTCATGGGCGACGTAGGCTTTTCATCTGATGAGCTGTCGGAGGAGCAGCTCGCCCTGATCGAGGGGCTTGTCAGGCACCACGGCTCAGGGCTCGTCCTGCTCCCGGGAAGACGCGGCAGACATATCTCGCTGATGAAATCCCCCGTTTCCGAGGCCTATCCCGTGATCCTCGACGACACCATGCCCCAGGGGGTATCCTCCGGGCTGCCCTCGGCAATGGAGCTTTCCAGCGAGGGCAGGGAGCATTTCCTCACGATGCTCGCCGATACGCCCAAAGCGAACGCTGAGGTATGGAGAAGCCTCCCGGGATTCTCGTGGAACGCCGCCGTGAAAAGGACTCTGCCGGGGTCGAATGTCATCGCGATACACTCTGGGCTCCGGCTTGGCGCCTCAAGGATGCCGATACTCGTCACTCGCGAGCATGGCAACGGGAACGTGCTCTTCATGGGCATAGACAGCGCATGGAGATGGCGCAAGGGCGTGGAGGACAAGTACCACTACCGCTTCTGGGGGCAGGTCGTCAGATGGATGGCCCACAAGCGGCATATCGCGAAGGATGCCGGGATTCGATGCTTCTTTATCCCCGAGGCTCCCCGGGTCGGCGGCACGGTGTTCCTGCATGCCTCTGTCTACGACCGCCTGAACCAGCCGATTGAGAATGCCGAGGTGGATGTGTCGGTGATGCCCGAGGAACCGGGAGACGCGGCGGCAGAGTTCAGGCTGTTCGCCGACAAAGGCGAATGGGGCGTATACAGGGGGAGCTTCGCTGCAACGACACCTGGGGTACATACCGTCACTCTGCGATGCCCGCAGAACAACGCAGAGCTGAGCTTTAAAATTGATGTCGCCGGGAAAACCCTCGAAAGGCAGGGGCAGCCGGTGAACATCAGGGCACTCGAGGAGATCGCCAGAATAACCAAAGGCAAGTTGTTCATGACCAATGAGATGGATAAGCTTGCCGAGCATATCTCGGCACTGCCGAGAAGGACCCAGATACACAGGCGTCTGCCGCTTTGGTGTCAATGGTGGTGGGCCGGGGCGATAATCGCGCTCCTGGCATCACACTGGACTCTGAGAAAACTTTTTGGTCTCTTGTAGTCTTTGGGCGTTGTTTTTTTTAAAAAATGCTCTATCTTATGCCCGCTGTGCATTTTTTCTGCCCGAAAGAGCAGGAGGACACACACGAAAAGACAGTTCGATTATTGGATATGAAAGCGCACTGGGCGGTCAACGGAGACTAACTATAAAAATCAAACCTTTGAGAATAGGCGACATCGAAGTCCCGCTGCCTGTCATACAAGCTGGGATGGGTGTTCAGGTGGCGAAGTCCGACCTCGCCGCGGCGGTGTCCCGCGCGGGCGGGATAGGCTGCATATCAAGTGTCGGCCTCGGCACTCTGGAGGGCGCGCTGAACAACTATATCGAGGAGTCGAACTTCAATCTGACAGCCGAGATCCGAAGGGCGCGAGCACTGGCGCCAGGCAAGCCCATCGCCGTGAACGTCATGATGGCGCTGTCCAACTACGACGAGATCGTGAAAGTCTGCGTCAGGGAGAAGATTGACATCATCATCTCCGGCGCCGGGTTGCCAATAAGCCTCCCTGCACTAACCGAGGGATCAAATATAAAAATCATCCCCGTCGTATCATCGGGAAGATCACTCAAGATACTCCTCAAAACATGGAAAAGACGATACCAGAAAATGCCTGACGCAGTAATCGTGGAAGGCCCGCTCAACGGAGGCCATCTGGCATTCTCATGGGAACAGCTCGAACACCCCGATACAGTAGCGCTGCCAATCCTCTATAAGGAGATCAAGGCGACCCTGGCACCATACGAGGCCGAGTTCGGCAAGACAGTCCCCGTACTCGGCGCAGAAAACATCGCCACATGCGACGATATCGTCGAGATGCTCAAGATCGGATTCGACGGCGTACAGGTCGGGACCAGATTCATATGCACCGAGGAATCTGGCTTGGACCAGAAATCAAAACAAATCTACGTGAACGCCAAGGCCGAGGACATCATCATCATACAAAGCCCCCTCGGGCTGCCCGTGAAAGTCCTCAGGACACCATTCTCCGAAAAAATCCTCAAGGGCGTTAAAATACCATTCGGATGCCCCTTCCTATGCCTCAGGGCATGCAAGGCCGACAAAGCACGATTTTGCCTTGCGGAAGCCCTCGTGGACACGCTCTTCGGCAACACCGAGAAGGGTCTCTACATGACAGGCTCGGCCATAGGCAGGATAAACGACATCGTCCCCGCCGAGGAATTCCTCGAGCCGTTGAAAAAGCTCTGCGTTGACCGCGTTGGGAGCGCAGGTGCGGCAGACGGTGCGGCGAAGAAATAGCTGGTGCATACCATCAAATGTCTGTGCCCGCCATTTCGCCGTGGCCTCGCATCCAAAATGGCAGGCCGAGCGGGCACGGGTAGTTTCGAAATTGGCTCTAGAACTCGAAATCGTCCTGTTGGTTCTCCTTTTTCTTCGGCAGGAAGCTGTTCCTGAGCCTTGCGAACACGGCGAAGGAGTATATGAAATAGCAGACCAGGAATGTGGTCTGGAAGTCCAGGTATGGGAGCTGCAGCGCGACGTACAGTGTGGCGATGACGAAACCGGGGAACCCGGTATATATGCCGCACGCGAGGAGCTGCATGAATGACAACTTCATCAGTTTCCTTGTCCCGAACATGTATGAGAACGAGGTGAAGAACAGAATGTAGAGCATTGACACGACGAGGATGCTGAAGACAATGCTTGCGAAGAGGAACACTGAGTAGAGCATCGGTATTGACAGAGGTATCCACATCATGATGTTGGATTTGAATCCGCGGAACTCCAGGGGAGCTCTCCCGGCGTTCTCCGACGGGCTTATGAGATACATCTGCGATACGGTATGGAAGGGGGGTGAAGACTGATCCTCCGAGGAAGCCTTCCTGAAGAGCCCGTACATCTCGGCGGGTCTCTTGAGATCCTCAGTGGGCAGCAGCAGCGGGAGGATGGAGAGGTTCTCGCCATCGAAGTGCCTCAGCCAAAGCATCACGGATCTGGGGGTCCATACTATGCCATAGGAAAAATCTGCGTCAGGCTTGTATTCGGTCAATTGCCCCTCGTCGGGGATGAATTCCACCCTGAGCTTGCCGTATGAGGCGGACATAGGCGTGTTCTCCGGCAAGCCTGAGGGTAGCATCCCGGCATCAGTGAACTCGATCGAGCCGAAACGGGAGCTCAGGATCTTGAGCATCTCCTCTAAGTCCTTCTGGAAGGGATGCAGGCGGAGTGCGACATTCGCAAGGCCGCAGAGCAACGCAAGCACTGCGAGATGCCATGCCACGGTCCAGAAGGGGCGTTTGATAAAATCTGGGAATTCCGATGTGCCCGAGCAGACAGAGATGAACGTGGCTGGGAAACTTTTGCTACTCATTGTTGGAGCCCTTCCCTTTCGTGCCCTTTGCGAGTTCGGCCTCCACCCTTTCAAGCTCGTCCTTGCCGAGCCGGTCAACGAAGAGGATGCCGTCGAGATGGTCAATCTCGTGCTGGACAGCCCGGGCCAAAAACCCCCCGCACTCCATGGTGATAGATTCACCGTTTAAAAACTGCCCCGACAGCATCACCCTCTCCGGACGCTCGACTTTGGCGAATATCCCAGGCACACTCAGGCAGCCCTCCTCTGATACCGACGTCAGATTACCCAAGAAGGATATCTCGGGATTGACCACGGCCAAAGGCATCTGCGGCAGAAGCAGCATCTCAGCAGGAGAGACTGCTGCCCCGCCTTGTCCAAGCTGTTTGGGAAGCCCAAGCACTATCAACCGTATCCCGACTCCTATCTGTGGCGCGGCGAGACCAACCCCTTCAGCG
>CAZANS010000116.1:0-7263 GCA_964486565.1 uncultured Victivallales bacterium | reverse complement strand
TTGTATCTCGAGGAGGGCCATGATCTCTCTGCTTTTGGGTTCGACGCCCAGGTGCTTTGTGTTCCGGGGCACTCCCGGGGTTCAATCGCAGTCCTGACCGCCGGCGGCGACTTGTTTTGCGGGGACCTGCTGGAAAACACAGACGAACCAGCTCTCGGCTCTATCGTGGACGACCCGGCGGCAGCAAAGGCAAGCGTCGAAAAATTGTCAGGTTTGGCAATCAATACCGTGTATCCTGGGCATGGCGAGCCATTCCCGATGGAACTGTTTATAAAAAAGAGCAAGCCCCCATTTGAGCAGGATTGACAGAATTTACAGGATTTTTTAAGCTCGATCCTCATCCCTAGGGCTATCGCATTTAGACCTGATTAGCTTGTTTTGCTCAAAGGGGATCGTCAGATCCCCGTTTCCGACGTTGATTTTACCGGACAAAGCCGGGATATGGCGATCCCTGCGAGCAAACGAGCAAATGCGATTGCCCTATCATCCCTCCACCAAAAGGGGTTCATGCTTCCAAGGCATGTTGACAAAGGCTTTGCAGATAAACTTGAGGCTAGCTATGGAGAAGAAGGAAAAAAGATAGCTTCAGGGCTTCAGGAAGGTGTCAAAGTTATCTGCCTCAACGGTCATCCGGCATTCACTAGCGCGTACTGCAACGATGTGGAAGCGGATATGGTTTTTGCCCAGCAGGTGTATGTTCTGGGCAGGGAGGGGGATATCTTTGCAGCCTTTACCACCTCGGGCAACTCGGCAAACATAGTAAAGGCCTTGAAGGTAGCGAAGGCCAAGGGTATGGGCACGCTGGTGTTTACCGGTAAGTGCGGCGGGAAAAGTGGGAAACTCGCGGACTGCGCCGTGAAAGTGCCGGAGGACCACACATACCGGATACAGGAGCATCACCTGCCTATATACCATGCCTTGTGCGCCAGCCTTGAGGAGGAGTTCTATGGCAAAGGTAGCTGAACTGCGGCACATAGCGTTTATAATGGATGGCAACGGACGCTGGGCAAAAAAAAACGGACTTGATACCTTGGACGGCCATCGTGCGGGCGAAAAGACGGTGCGGAGGGTCATGAACCTGGCCGAGGAATTCCACATAAGGTATATCACCTTCTATGCCTTCAGCTCCGAGAACTGGAAGCGTTCCCCAAGTGAAGTAAAGGGGCTTATGAACCTTTTGGGGTCTTCGATAGACAGCAATCTTGACGAGCTGCACGAGAAAGGTGTCAGGGTGCGGGCTATCGGGGAGCTAAGTGCATTGCCAGATGCTACGCAGAAAAAAATTGATAAGGCTATTTCTCTGACGCGAAATAACGACAGGTCCGATATGGTTATAGCGCTCAACTATGGAGGGCGGGCCGAGATCGCACATGCCGCCAGGCAGGTAGCGGCAAAGGTTGCCGCCGGCAGCTTGAAGGTAAAAAATATTGACGAGAGCACTATCGCTGCCAACCTGTATATCCCCGAGCTGCCCGATCCCGACCTCCTTATACGCACCAGCGGGGAGTTCCGAATCAGCAATTTCCTCCTGTGGCAGCTTTCCTACTCGGAATTGTACTTCACAGATACCCTGTGGCCCGACTTCGGCAGGGATGATCTCATACGTGCAATTGAGGTCTACAAGTCCAGAAAACGCAGATTCGGGGGGCGCTGATGCTGAAATACAGGTTGCCAACCGGAATAACCATCGGGCTGCTGATATTGGGTTCCATATTTCTGAGGGAGGAATATGCGGTATGGCTTTTCGTTTTTGTCGGCGGCACGCTGGCATACCTGGCCACGGACGAGCTTTTGGCCATACTCGGGGAAATCGGGTTGCCGTCGTTCAGGTGCCACAGCTCTGCCCTTGCCGCGCTCGTGCTTGTCCTCAGAGTGCTCGAAATGCCCGCGATCCTGAGCGTGGGCATAATGTTCTCGCTGATTGTCGCCTCATGGCTTGCAATCATCGTTGCCGAAGACAAAAAAGAAACGGCAGCGAAAATCGCAGGCTCGTTCTCGGCTCTGCCTCTGCTTGTCGTCCCTTTGTATGCGCTCGCCAGCGTTTACACCTTCAATTCCGGCGATGTTAGCGGCAGGATGTATTTCTTCTATCTTATTCTGGTGACCAAGCTCGGCGATGTCGGCGCGTACTCCGTCGGTATGGGTACCGCGCGTCTGATGAAGGGTGGAAACCATAAGATACTTCCCAAGATCAGCCCGAAAAAATCATGGGAAGGCACCTTGGGCGGCCTGGTGACAAGTGTCGCGGCAAGCATGATATTCTGCAGCTATATCCCCGGGATAGCCTCGCCACTTGGAAATGTCCATGCAGCCTCAGCCGTGCTCGGGGCATTGCTTTTCGCCGGGGGCTTTGCCGGCGATCTGGGAGAGTCAGCGTTGAAACGGGCCGCTGGTGTCAAGGACTCCGGCACGACCCTGCCTGGCATGGGAGGCGTGCTCGACGTGCTCGACAGCCTCCTCATCAACAGCCCAATGTTTTATTTGTTCATTTTATTGACTTGTTGACAAGAGAGCCAATTTCAAAAACCAGTTCCGCTCGATACCGTGAACCTTTCCTAATGACATCTGAGTTTGCATGTTTTGGATTCTGGAGTATATTGCCCGCTCGTGAACATGGTTAACTATCTCCGGGCTTGGGAAAATGAATCTGGCGAACAAAATCACAATCGGCAGGATAGTGATGGTCTTCATATTCCTTGTCGTCTGCAGTGTGGACGAGCTTATCGCCGACGTGCAGGTGCGCTATCTATGGCGTGTCGTCGGGCTGTGCTTCATCATACTAGCGGGCATCACGGACATCGTTGACGGCTATATCGCCAGGAAATACGACATGGTCACCGACTTCGGCAAGCTTATGGATCCTCTTGCCGACAAGATTTTCATGGCCACGGCATTTGTGATGCTCGCTGCGAAGCAGTTTCTCCCAGGCTGGGTGGCAGTGGTCATTCTGTCGAGGGAATTCCTGGTCACAGGCCTGAGGCTTCTCGCGGCCAACAAGGGCGAGGTGATATCAGCCGACACCACCGGGAAGATAAAGACACTCTCACAGATGATCTTCCTCGCCGTGGGCGGCTCGATGTGGGTCGGGTGGATAGACCCTGCGGCAGCGCAGAAAAGCGTGCTTTGGACACTGTACTACAGCGCCGTGGCGGCATTCACCGTCTATTCCGGCGCAGTATATTTCGTCAGGCACCGGCACCTCTACAAGGAAAACGTCTGATCCGGCAACCCCGCCAGGCTCATGCGGCCATCGCGGCGACCGCCACGGCAAGCCTGACAGCCTGTTCCACCGCGCTGATCAATGCCTTCGCGTCGTCCAGATTCTTCATCGCCGCAAGCATCTTCGAGTTGGCCTTCTTAAGCTCGGCACAGGCCCTCTCGGCCAGCGGGGACCTCGACTTCAGATCGCCTGCCACTGCCTGCCAGAAGGCTTTTCTGGCCTCATCCCTCGCGGACATCAGGAGATCTTTCTGCCCCTTGTCTGCGCATTTCGCGAAAGCCGCATCGAAATTATCCTCGATGGCGTTGTAGGTATTCTCTATCTCGTCCAGGTATGTCGGTTTTGCCATGGCTCTATTCCTCCTTCAGTTTTTTTGCTATCTCCGCATATTCCCTTATCTTCACCATCATGGGCGGCAGAGACTGCAGGGAGAAGTCGTCGCCTTTCTCGAAGCTCCTGTGTGCGCCGGCGAGGGTCTGGAGGGATGCCGTCGCCGCATCGTATGCGTCGCGTCTTTGCCTCGCCCGGCGTGTGTTGCGGAACTTCAGGACATTCTCGACTGCCTCTGACATGTTCCCGGTTGTCGAGCGCTCGAGCAGCGATATCGTCTCCTTCCGGTTGGCCACCAGACCGTAAATCTCAATGTGCAAAGCGATGATCTCCGTCGGCAGGCCGAGCTTCAGCCGCCAGAATGCCGTAGCCACCTTAAGTTGCTTGCGGTCTATCTCCCTCTCCATCGCGGCCACCGCCGCCTTCTCGGTCTGCTCAGTGAGCAGCTCCAGCGCCGCCTCGACACGCTCCCTCAGCATGGCACTGGCCTTTTTCAGCTTCACATGGTGGTACTTCTCGAATGCCTGAGACGCGGCGATGGCGGCGATGTCCTCCTGCCCGGCGCTTAGATAGGGTGCCCCGCGGGTGGCTATCGAGTACTCGTTGACAGCGGAGGTGAGCCCCCGCATGCTCTGCGATATATCTGACCCGTGCGCCGCAAGCGCGCCGAACCCGCGGTAGGCCTCGCCCATGGCAACGAACATCTCCTTGCGGAGCAGCATCTCCGCCTTGACCTGGTCAACCGTCTCGACCAGCGCGGCGTCGGGCAAGATGTTCCCCACCTCAAGGCCGGAAAGAAGGAACTCGCCCTCGAGATACTGCTCCAGCTCGGTCGCCCTGAGGTCGTAGGCCTCCGCGACCTTCCAGGCGGTCTCCGAACCCTTGTCCGCAAGGGTCATCCCCGCCTGCGGATGGATCGTGCCGCAGCCCGCGGCAAACAACAGCAAAAACGGCACAACAAAAACCTTCAGCCTCATAAGAAACCCCTTTCCTCTATGGTATATCCTCCACGCCTCTCAACCCCGATACTTTACACCCCATTACAAAAGTTGCAAAGGGTCGTTTTCCCAAAGCCCTATTTATCCTACCGACCCGTCGGATCATCAGTGGAGTTATGCCGCCCGATTTCGCGGATAGTTATTTTACAGCGGCGGCGATTTCGGAGAAGATGGTGTCGAGTGGTACGGAGATGTCCCAGTCCGGAAAGTCGCGGTGCAGCTTTGACAGGTCTGATATATAGCATATATGGTCGCCGGCGCGGTTCTGGCAGAGATAGTCGTAGTCCATTTTTTCGCCGGTGGCGTCCTCTGCCATCTTGATTGCCTCGACCATGGAGATGCTGTTGTTTCTTCCCCCCCCGAGGTTGTAGACGGCTCCGCAGGAGGGCTTGTTGTAGAACGCCTCGAAGACTCTGCATACGTCGAGTGAGTGGATGTTGTCGCGTACCTGTTTGCCCTTGTATCCGAAGATATTGTAGTGCCTTCCGGTCTTGGCGCATTTTACGAGGTATGCGAGGAACCCGTGCAGTTCGGCTCCGGAGTGCGCGGGACCTGTGAGGCAGCCGCCGCGGAAGCAGGCCGTCTTCATGCCGAAGTATCTGCCGTATTCCTGGACCATGATGTCGGCGGCGACCTTGCTTGCGCCGAAGAGGCTGTGCTTGGACTGGTCTATGCGCATGTCCTCTGAGATGCCGTCGTGCATGGCTGGGTCGGCGTAGTCCCATCGGGTGTCCAGCTCGACGAGGGCAAGCTCGTTCGGGGCATCGCCGTAGACCTTGTTTGTGCTCATGAAGCAGAAGGGTGATTCCGGGCAGTGCCGGCGGGCGGCCTCGAGGAGGTTCAGCGTGCCTGCAGCGTTGACATCGAAGTCCTCGAATGGCATGGATGCTGCGAGGTCATGGCTGGGCTGCGCGGCGCAATGGATCACAAAATCCGGCCTAAGTTCCTCGATCAGCGCGAGCACCTTTTGTCTGTCGCGGATATCCAGGTCATGATGTTGGAAGTTTTTGGCCTTGGCGGAGATGCGCCTCAGGTTCCATGTGGTGTCCCCGTCATCCCCGAAAAAGACGCGACGCATGTTGTTGTCCACGCCGTGGACCTCCCAGCCTCGCTCGTCGAAATACAGCACGCTCTCCGATCCGATCAGTCCGCTGCCGCCGGTGACAAGTAGTTTTCCCATGATGCAATCCCTGAAATTTAAATGTTTTATGAGACCTGAATCCGTGGTGGGAATCAGTGGGTTTCCGCCTGGGTCACGAGCGAGATGCTGGAGACACCCGAGTCCTTCACGGCCTTCATGATGGCCATGACTTCCCTGTAGGGTCTGCTGCCGTCCGCGCGCACCATGACGTTGAGCTTGTCGTTGGACTGGTGGTAGACCCTCAGGCGCATGGTCAGGCTCTGTCCGTCAACGACCTGCTTCTCGAAGACGATATCGCCGTCGCGGTTGAGGTTGACGATTTTGTTATCGGCATCCGGCAGGGCATCGGCGTTCAGCTCCGGCGGGGTGACGTTCAAACCATACTCCAGCAAGGGCGCGGTTATCATGAAGATGATCAGAAGCAAGAAGGTCAGGTCTATCAGCGGGGTCATGTTGATCTCCCCTATGGCCGACAACTGAGACCTCTGCTTCTGCCTGCCCATATGATCAGTCGTGTTGTTCGAGTTTGATCTTCGCCATGAACTCCTCGACAAAATTGTCCATGTAGACGGTGAGTTGCCTTATGGTGTTCGCGAGGAGGTTATAGCCTATAAGCGACGGGATCGCCACGAGGAGCCCGACGACGGTTGTCAGCAGCGCCCCGCTGACACCCGGCGCGATGGCCGAGATGTCCGCCCTGCCGTGGCTCGCCATGCCGCAGAACGCCATCATCACCCCCCAGACTGTGCCGAGGAGCCCGAAGAACGGGCTTGCGCTGACGGCGGTGGCGAGCAGTCCCATCTTGTCCTCGATCTGCAGTATCTGGTCTGCCACCGTGCGTTCGAGGGAGCTCCTCACCGTCTCTATCTCGGCGGTGGAGAGCTTCTTTACGGGATGCCTCGCCGAACCGTACTGGTCGGCGTACTCCAGAGGAATCTCATGGAACTCGAGAAGGTTAAGCGCGCCATGCTCGTACACTGTCGCCACAGGGCTGATGTTCTTGGCGGATCTGCTCAGCAGCCTCAGTGGGAACTTCTCGTCCCGGAACATACGGATGAAGTCAAGCGACGAGCGCTTGGCTCTGTGCAGCGAAAACGCCTTCTCCACCATGATCGTCCACGTCAGGATCGAGCCCAGGAAGAGCAGCCATACTATGAACTGCCCGACCGCGTCGCTGGTGCGGTACGCCTGTATCGCCGCCCCGGCATTCGCCAATGTAACACATTCAAAAAACATGATTCGCCGCTCCTGCTGCCACCATCAGTTTGTTCGGGGTCGCCGAGACAGTCGAAGACTGTCCAGTACTGACCACGAACAACTCACCGCCATTACTACACAACACGGACAATTTATATCAAACAACCCCAAAGTAAAGCCCTAAATTCGAAAATCCCGCATAGAGAGCTGGCTCTCTAAAAAGACAATTTTGCCAGCCAAAGCACTGCAAACGCCTGCGCTGCACTTCGAAATTGCGGGGCAGCAGCCCTTTCAGGTTTAGACCGGCCTGCCCGACCGAAGCCCCGAACCCTTTTCAGCAGTTCGACATTGCTCGCAAGAACCGACTGTGAAACTTC
>CAZANS010000115.1:0-7271 GCA_964486565.1 uncultured Victivallales bacterium | reverse complement strand
AGTTCGCAGTAGTTACTACAGTGTCACTCAAAATAAGGATAGATCCACGGCACACGGCGGAGTGTTGCGAACTGCTATCGGGCAGATGGGGAAATGATTCAGCGCCTGGGACTCGGGCAGGAACGATACGGTCACACGCCAAGCGACAACGCACAAAACAAGGAAGCTGGAAATTAGCATGAACATCACAAACACAAGGGATAATCGGTCCGCGGCCTTGGCCACCGCGCTGCTGGCGGCAAGAACGACTTGGGCGGCGACGCCGGACACGATCGAGCCAGATGTCACCCTGGAGTCGCCGCAACTGAAGGTGGTCTTTGACGGCAGGACGAAAGCACTTGCCCTGCTCGGGGATAAAGCAAACAATGACCAGCAACACCTTTCCGTGTCGGAGGATTTCAGCTTCCTTCTAAGCAGGGACGGGCTCGACACGACCGTTGCCGCTTCGAACAGCACCATCACCGGCGCCAAGCTGTCAGACCGGAACTTCACGGTCATGTATGGCAACTCCAATGGCGCTGTCACCGTCAGGCACACTCTGGGCCAGACCGGACACTGCCTGCGGAAAGACATCACCTTCGCGCCCGCGTTTTCCGGCAACTACGCGGTGAAGCGGGTAAAGACCGGGGTTTTCGGCACACCCAACAACGCGGTACGAGTCGTCCATCAGCATGGCGCCGGAGCCTATACCTATTTTCTCCGTAAAGCAAACAACGGCTATTTCTTTGGCGTCCAGGTTATTCCGGGCATCCCCATTTCCACCGCTGAAGGGACGCCGGTCGAATTGCAGTATGAGGCAAATATCAAACTGTTGGATGGCGAGCCATACGACGTGGAACCGTCATTTTTCGGGTGTTACACCAAGACCGGACATGCGTATTCGAAACTGCCGGATCTGCATCGATGCCCGACGTCTCCGGTCGGTCTTGACGATGGCGAAGCCGAAGCGGTTCTGGCGATGGTGGCCGATCTTGCCCCCAACCGCCACATCGCTCCCATCACGATTCATCTTAACGGCTGGCAGTCGGGGATCACGATTGCCGAAAGCAGCTACCAGGATCCGGCGATAAGGAAACTGCTGTTGATCGCCAGGGACATGTTGGGGCCGGGTTTCTACTTCGAGTCCGCCTCGCCTTGGTTCGGGCATATGGCTCGACTGCCGGATCTGACCCCGAGTGATGCCGTTGTGCCCTACCAGCAACCGGACGAGAAGGAGTTCCTTGACTGGATGCACCAGAACGGCATCAAGAGTTTTCTGTGGACCCCCACCGGCCAGGCGTCCGCGTGGCACAAGGTTCCCCGGTACTGCCAGACGAATGAAGAGTTCCGTTTGCCCGGCAATGCCCAGAACTGTGTCGCCGACCATGGTTTCATGTCCTGGCTTACGCGAATCGTCGTCAATGAACTCAAGAAAGGACACGATGGCTGGGGCCATGACGAAGAAGGCGCAGCCGTCAATTACACCGGCTATACCTGTCAATCACCCAACCATACCCATCCTGCCGGAGCCAATGTCTCCTACGCCTGTTTCCGCGAGCGACAGACGCTTCGGAAGGCCATACGGAAGATCTTTGGCGAAGACTACGAGTTGAATGGCTCTCGGCCCGATGCGGATACCGGCATTTGGGACGCCTTGCCGTTGACCACGCTCTGCACCTACGGCGAGAACGGCAACTACAACGATTCGCCGCTCAAGATCCGTTACGGTGCCAGAGCAAGGCACTTCTGCCATTTCATCCCCAGTTGGGTGCACCAAGTTCCTCTGTATACCAAACAACCCGGACGGGATCTTGACAAGTTGATGTTGAGCGCGCTGGCGGTGTCCAGCAGTTTCATTTTGTGTGATGGCGTGGACTTTCCCGGTCAGGACCGGGTCAAGTACTGGCTGGATTGGGCGCGGGCCAACGGGGACTACATGCGAGTGCAAGCCCATTACCTTCCCCAGTGGCCAAGCGAAGGCGTGGATGGATACGTGAGAGTGAACGCAGGTCGAGGTTATGCCTTTGTCTTCAACGATTATGGAGAAGACAGTTCAATCGCCATTCCGCTTGGCGCCAGCGTTGGGCTTGATTCGGCGAAGACCTATACCATAAGCCAGTTATTCCCGCTCCCCGCCGACCCTAGTGCCATACAGGCGAAAGGGGTGACGACCTTCCCTCTGAAGGCCGGGGAATACCGGTTGTTGTCGATCGTCAGTGCGGAAAAGTGAGCGCTGGTAACCAAGCAAAAAACAGGGACGGAGTATAAAAAACAGGGACGGAGTATTGCTATTGCCGGGCTATCTGAGGTGTCAGGTTTCAAGGGGGAAGATCACCCACGAGACTGTCGGGCAGATGCGCTCGTGGGGGCACTCCGGGTTCAGCGTGGACAAGAGCGTGCTCATCGCCGCCACGGACATGGATGCGGTCGAGAGGCTTGTCCAGTACATCGCCAGATGCCCCTTCAGCCTGGACAGGATTCTTACAATCACCACGTCCGGGCATGTGGTTTACAAGGTGGAGCCCGTGCCATTCTGACTCTTTTCACGCCCCCTCGCCCCCATTCCGGCATCGGAACGGGGGCGAGAGGGGGGCGATCGCAGAAAAATCTCACGGTTTTTTTTTGCGTTCCAGGCTTGACTTTGCTCCCATCGCAGGTAGTGTTCCTTCATGATGAAAAACAAAATTACTATCAGTTTCTGTTGAGTTTGTATGCGTAACGCTTGTCTACGGCAGGGTGTTCTGCACCCGGAAATGGAAAGGAGTCGATTGTGTGTAATGGACTGACCGAGTTGGATATACCTTTTGAAAAACACGAGCTCATGCAGTTCCTCTGCGGAATGGAGTCTATTGATGCGCGTCTGAAAGAGACCCTGACAGACGACGAACGGGTGGCCATCACGGGAACGCGCGAGCTGTTGCAGGAACTGATCGCCGGCATGCTCGGCAGCCGGGGGCATCACGACCATACGCATGCGCATGACCACACGCATGCTCACGACCATACGCATGCGCACTGATACGTCAAAGTGGTACTAGGTTTTAAAAGAACGGACAGGAGATGATTCGATGGCCAAGCAGAAAATTGTTGAGGCAGTAAAAACCGGCAAGGTATTGATCTCAGATGGTGCCTGGGGGACCTTCCTCCAGAAAAAAGGGTTGAAGCCGGGTGAATGTCCAGAACTCTGGGCCGTGGAGCGGCCGGCGGATGTCAAGGCGATCGCGCAGGCCTATTTCGCAGCCGGCGCAGACATGGTTGAGAGCGATACGTTCGGTGGCACCTCGTTTAAACTTGAACACTACGGCCTCAAAGACCGCGTGGTGGAAATCAATGAAGCCGCCGCCCGTCTTTCAGTCGAAGCCGCCGCCGAAGCCGGTGGCGAAAAGTGGGTGATCGCCTCTGTCGGACCGACCGGCAAGATGCTGGTGATGGGAGACGTGACCGAAGAGGAGCTCTACCATGGCTTTAAGGAACAGGTGGTCGCGCTGTCCAAGGGTGGCGCGGACGCAATCTGCATTGAAACCATGAGCGATCTCGCAGAGGCCACGCTGGCTGTGAAAGCCGTCAAGGAAAACACCGCCTGCGAAGCCATCGCAACCTTTACCTTCTCGCTGACCGTGAACAATGACTTTCGAACCATGATGGGCATCTCGCCCGAACAGGCTGCAGAAGCCATGGTTGAAGCCGGCGCCGACATCATCGGCACCAACTGCGGCAATGGCATTGAACGAATGATTACGATCGTCCGAGCCATGCGCACGGCTGCAAAGGACACGCCCATCCTGGTGCATGCCAATGCAGGTCTTCCGCAAAACATCAACGGGGTCGACACCTTCCCGGAGAGTCCGGAGGATATGGCGCGTCAGGTCTGTGGACTGGTGGCCGCAGGCGCAAACATTATCGGCGGGTGCTGCGGGACAACACCCGCGCATATCAAAGCAATGAAAGAAGCGGTTCAGGTAAAGTAGGAACACGTCAGGAGAATATACAATGGCAATTAAAACAAAATTTCTCTGCTCGGCCATCGGCTCGATGCCTTTTCCAAATGTGGAACATGCAATCGATGTTTCGTTGAATAAGCTGGATTGCCCGATCTGGCCCCAACTCTCGTTCTTCGGCTTGAAGGAGCAGATGGAAATCCAGTATTCGGAAGGCATTCCGTGCGCGGTGATTGATGAAGAAAAGGGGCGCATGTTCTTCAAGACTGACGAGGACTATTCCGAACAATTTGCTACGTTCTACGAAGCCTACATGACCGCGATGGATCCTGACAGCGGCACTGGCGACTGCTCCGCGCTGGCGATCTCTGAAACGTTTTCACACGGTATTTATGCACTCGAGAAACGCCTGAAAGCGACCCACGCCAAATTGCCCTGGCTCAAAGTGCAGACCACAGGCCCGATCAGCTTCGCACTGACCATTGTCGATGAAAACAAGCGCGCCCTCTGGTACAACGAGGAGTTCCGCGACGTGATCATTAAGTCCATGGCCATGAAATCGCGCTGGCAAATTCAGAAGTTCAAGCCCTACACAGACAACATCATTTGCTTTATCGACGAGCCGATCCTCTCAGCGTTCGGCAGCTCAACGTATGTTTCAGTGAATCGCGACGAGGTGGTCGCTGCGCTGAAGGAGTGCGTCGAGGCGATTCATCAGGACGGTGGGCTGGCAGGAACCCACTGCTGTGGCAATACTGAGTGGAGTATCCTCGTCGACGCCGGCGTGGACATCGTCAACTTCGATGCCTTTGAATTTGGCGAGACGGTCGCCATGTATGCCGCTGATATGAAGAAGCATCTGGGCCGCGGCGGACTGCTCGCGTGGGGCGTGGTGCCGACCTCGGCCGAGATCCGCCAGCAGACATGCGAAAGCCTCTGCGCGCAGCTCGAAAAGGTCATGGACCATCTGTCCTCCAAAGGAATCGACAAGCAGACTATTGTTGAACAGGCCATCATTACGCCGTCCTGCGGAACCGGCTCCATGGCCTCGGACGACGCTGAAAAAGTCTTTGAAATGGTCCGGCAAGTCTCCACAGCGATGAAAGCCAAGTACGGCTTCAATACCTAAGAATATGAAACTGGCTATTTCAGGGAAAGGCGGGGTGGGTAAATCCACCATTGCAGCCATACTGACGCTCTTGCTCACACGCAAGGGGGTGAAGGTGCTGGCGCTCGATGCTGACCCCGATGCCAATCTGGCGGGGTCGCTTGGTATTTCGCCTGAGGAGCAGACAACCATCATCCCCATTGCTCAGCAGACGCGCTTGATCGAAGAGCGGACCGGCGCACAGGTCCGGCGCTATGGTCAAATGTTTAAGCTTAACCCGACGGTGGACGATATTGCTGAGAGCTACGGGTTTAATAAAGACGGCTATTCCCTGCTGGTGCTCGGCGCCGTTGATCAGGGCGGCGGCGGCTGCGGCTGTCCTGAAGGTGTCTTGCTCCGGGCGCTGGTTTCCGACTTGGTGCTCCGCAAGCACGAAGCGCTCATCATGGACATGGAAGCCGGCATTGAGCATCTGGGACGCGCGACGGCGCGGGGCGTGGACTGCATGGTGATCGTGGTCGAGCCGGGACAGCGTGCCGTGGACTGCGCCAAGCGGATCATCCGTATGGCGCATGAGATCGGACTGAGTAATTTGCGGATGGTGGCCAATAAAGTTGCCACGCAAGAGGAAGCCGCGTTCATCCGTCAAGCCCTTCCCGAGTTGCCCCTGCTGGGTGTGATCCCGTTTTATCCAGCCTTTGGCGAAGCGGACCGGAGGAGCTGTTCGCCGCTGGCGTTGCTCTCGCCGGAACTAGAAGCCGCGTTCAGTGCTATTTTAACCAATCTGAGTAACGGATGCGGTCACGTCAGGAAACACGGCGAATAATCCGGGATCACACCAACATGAGTTATCTAATCGGTATCAGTGGCAAGGGTGGGGTTGGCAAGACAACCCTTTCGGCGCTCATCATTCACCGGCTGATCGCCCGCGGCAAGAAACCGGTCCTGGCGGTGGACGCCGACCCCAACACTTGCCTGGACAGCAATTTGGGCGTGAAGGTGGAACAGACCATCGGGCGCGTACGGGAAGAGGCGCGCCGTGAAGCCGCAAAGGGGCTGGGGGCTGGGATTTCAAAACAGCAACTGCTGGAGATGAAGATTTCCGAAAGCCTAGTTGAAGCGGTTGATTTTGACTTGATTGCAATGGGCCGTTCCGAAGGCCCCGGCTGCTACTGCTACGCAAACAACGTACTCAAGCAGGCGCTTAAGACGATCGCGAACGAATATCCGTATGTGGTGTTGGATAACGAAGCGGGCATGGAAAATCTGTCGCGTCGGATCGTGCAGCGCGTTGATCTGCTGGTAATGGTAGCCGATCCGTCGCGTCGTGGACTGGAGACGCTGAAACGGCTCCACGAAGTCACGACCGAGATGGAGATCACCTACGGCAAGCTGGCACTTGTGGTGAACCGCCTGCGCCGCGCGGAACTGCCCGACTATGCCCTGACGCTCAAAAAGGCAACCGGTGCTGATTTTTTAATTGGCCTTCCGGATGATCCGGAGCTGGCTGACATGGGTGAAGGCGGAGAAAATCTGGCAGCCCTTCCCGCCGAAAATCCGGTTGTCAAAGGCATCGACAGGCTGCTGGATGCCGCAGGACTTTAAACGAAACATAATGAAATACTAACGATGGATGGGAGAATCATGATAGCAAAAACACCTGAAAATCCTCATCAACGCGTGGCTGACAAAGCCTCGCATGAGGTCATTGCAAAAGCGATGTCCGAGGGCGTGGAGACCTGTTTCACGCGCTTTGACCAGCAGGGCAAGCAATGTAAATTCGGCGTAGAAGGCATCTGCTGCAAGATCTGCCACATGGGGCCGTGCAAGATCACGCCCCGGGCGCCCCTCGGCGTTTGCGGCGCGAATGCAGACACCATTGTCGGCCGTAATTTTTTACGCGAAGTGGTCGGCGGCGCAGCGGCGCATTCGGACCATGCCCGGCATCTGGTATTGCGTTTGAAAGCCATCGCCGAAGGTAAGGGGGGGGATTATAAAATCACCGATGAAAAGGCCCTTCTGCGCATCTGTGCCAACTATGGGATACCGACCGATAACCGGACGACGCAGGAACTCGCCCTGGAATTGGCGACGCTCTTTCTCGGTGAATTCACGTCCCAGGAGGAGACGCTCAAAACGCTCAAGCTGGCTCCTCGGAAGCAGCAAAGCACCTGGATTAAGACTGGTGTCGCGCCCAAGGGCATTGACCGTATGTGCGTGGAGTCCAGGCATCGGACGCACATGGG
>CAZANS010000114.1:0-7347 GCA_964486565.1 uncultured Victivallales bacterium | reverse complement strand
GCGGGGGCCTCGCCTTCCAGGGCTCCGTCGGCGAGCGCGGCGGCCTCCTCCCCGCTCAACTTGACAAAACTTGTCGGGAAGGTATGGTCGGCCAGTTCCTGGTACCAGCTCGAGACCATGCATACTCTGACATCATCATTATCCATGCGGGAACTCTCCTGTCATAAAATTTTCACTCGAAATGGTAGATATCCAGTGCGTCGGGTTCAGGGCTGTGCCTCCGAACGAACGAAGTTCGCAGAATATCTACACGAAATATATCACAACAAACTCCGGTTGGCAAAACAATCTGAGCGGGAGGCGGGTTTTTCCCAGCCCGGAGGTGATGATCATGTCCGAGAGGGAGTCCCTTGAGCGGTAGAGCCCATACTCGAAAAACTTCCAGTACTTCCCGGAGGTGACGAAAGCACCGAAAAACGGCAACCTCACCTGCCCTCCGTGCGAATGACCGCAAAGAAAAAGTTGCCTGCCACCCTCATACACTCCCAGACCCATGTCAATTAACACATCGCTGTTATGCGACACGATGCAGTTGAGGCAGTCTTTTCTGAAGACTGAACGCGGGATTTCCGGATGCCCTATGCGAGGCTCGTCCACTCCATAGAAATTGATCCCGTCGCTTTGGAAGCCCTGGTTTATCAGCAGCCTGAATCCGACGGAGGCATAGGCGTCAACCCAGTTTGCCACCGGGTACCAGAGCACACGTCTGCGGTCCCAGTTGCCCATCACAGCGATCTTCTCCGCCTCGGAGGATCCGAAAACAGCCCCGAGGAAACGGAAGGCGTTGTCCTGCTGGCAGGCATAGGTTATCAGATCCCCGCCGAAAACAACCCAGTCGGGAGAGATTTCACTCAGCACCTCGCGGCAGGCATCGGTGTCAGGATATACGCTGCCGTAGTGCAGGTCGGCAAAAAACAGCATCCTTTTGCCTGAAACATTGGTGTTTTCGGGGACTTGCACATGATACTCGACGACTTTGAATCCACGTGCGGCGGGAGTATCGCGCAAGATCCTGCCGGAGTAGCCCCTGACACCGCGCCATTCATTCACGGCGGAAAGGGCCCGCAGCTTAGCCATGATTTCCCCCTAGGGCCTTGAAAGATACTTGTCAACCTGATTAGCCGCTATGACTCCGTAATTGGCTGCTCCGAGCCAGCCCGACATGATGATTCCTACCGAACCGGCATGGAACAAGCCGCCGATCTGCCCGGGAAGCTTCATGCTGACATCCAGCCCCTCGAACTTTGTCCCGAAGGACGCCCCGTTGCGGTGAAGGGTATAGCGCTCGAAAGTCAGCGGTGTCGCGGCCTCGGTGTAGTCCAGCTTAGCGGATATGCCGGGGATATACTTCTCCAGCGCCTCGACAGACTCCCTGACAAGCCTCGCCTTCTCCACACGGTACTGCTCTTTTGACAGAGAAGCCCAGTCGTCGTAGTTAGCGTTCATCGAGGCGACTATGGTATAGTCTGGGTGCTCCGGCCTGATCTCCGGGTAGTACACGGAGTAAGTCCTGCTGGTGACATCCTTTGCCAGAATCCTCTCCGGCTCGAATACCGGATACGTGGATGTGAACAGCAGGTCGCCGATATGCTCGAACCCCTCCCCTTCCCTCAAGCCCATATATACCTGGCAACTGCTGTTGTTCAGCCTTGTGGACGCTGCAAGATCCAGGAACTCGCGGTCGAAACACTTGTCACCCACCATGTCATAAACCGTGGAGATGATGTTGGCGTTCGACAATATCGCTCTGCAGCCTACATTCTCGCCGTTGAGCTCGACCGCGCTCACCGCTCCTTTGTCGAGCGTCACCTTCCCAGCCCGGCAGGAGGTTCTTATCTCGACCCCGTTTGCAGCAAGCTCGTCTCGCATCATTTTCAGCATGCAGTCGGTGCCGCCGAGGAATGTATAGACACCCTTGCTCATGAAGTTTGAGAATACGATCCCGTATGTGATCGCCGGCTCGTCCAGAGTCGAGCCGTTGGCATATGTGATGGGCTCCATGAGCAGCCTGACGACATCGTTCCTACCGGGGAAGTACTTATCGAAAAGCTCCCGGTTGGTCATCGAACGGTCGTCGTAGTAGTTCATCCCCCCAAGCTCGTTGTAGAAACTGTCAACAGTTCCTCGGTCCAGATCGAAATGATCCACCAGGATCCTCGTGAAGTCCTCTCTGGTGAAAGTGGTATCGAGCGAGAACTGCGGATTGTCGAACCTGATGCTCTTAACCTGCACGATACGCTCGGACATCTGTCGCGACCAGTACTTGCGCAGAGTCTTCTTCATCCCTATCGGGAAGCCATGAAGCGCGACATCGAAAATATGCCGCCCACGCTTGAAGTAGGAAGCCAGCCCGCCAAGCTGGAAATGCTGCTCCGCAAGCAGCACCCTGTGCCCGTTGCGCGCCAGTACGTTGGCCGCCGTCAGGCCGCCAAGACCACCACCCACAACCACTATGTCGTATCTCTTTTCAGGCATCCTATATCCTCAGAAGAAAAAATTGAGCGTGTAATCTATATCCGGCAGGCGATCTTTCAACCCCCGCATGTTGCAAATGTGGCCGAATGTAAGAGCCAATTTCAAAACTTCGCGTGACCCGCGTTGGGAGCGCAAGCGCGACAGACGGTGCGGCGAAATGCTGTGCCTCCGCCCCAAACCCTCAAGCGGGATAATTACGAGGATGCCGGCCGCCCAAAGGGTTGGGGCGGAGTTTTGAAACTGGCTCAAGTATCTTCGGAAGGAAAATATGATGTGCCCCGTGCAAATCAGACGGTGGCATAAAATGCACTCCTAACCATACAACAACCGCCGTCATATGGTGTTTTAAGCATTTCTTCGAGTCGTTCAGCTTGTTATTGCGGTCTTGACATCACGGGCCAGCTCGACCATGCCGTATGGTTTCTTGATGAATCCGTTGGCGCCGAGGCTGATGACCTCGTTTATGCGGTCCTCGCTGGCGAGGCCCGAGACGATCAGGACCTTCAGTTTTGGCTCTATCTTCCTCATCTCCTCATAAGCCTCCTTCCCGGAAAGCTTTGGCATTGAGAGGTCGAGTAGCGTCAGGACAATCTCGGCATGTCTTTGCTTGAATATCTCGACGGCCTCCTCGCCGTCCCTAGCTGTGACCGTGTCGTATCCGAGCTTCTTCAATATGTTCGATGCGGTCGTCCTCATGACCTCCTCGTCGTCAACGACCATGACAAGACCCTCGCCGAGAGGAATCTGCTCGCTGTAGTCCGGCTTGATCTCGTCGGGAGAATCATCGCCCTCGCCTGCGCATTCCGGCAGGTACAGGGTAATGATAGTGCCGAGGTCAACCTTCGACCTGACCTCAATGTATCCGTCGTGGCGGTCAACGATGTCCTGTATCACTGCGAGCCCCAGCCCGGTGGCGTGGGCGCGAGTGGTGAAAAACGGGTCGAACATCTTGGCGATGGTCTCGTTGTCCATCCCGATGCCGGTGTCCCTGACGCTGACAGTCCAGTATGCCCCCGCTGTCGCCAGAGGCTGTTTCTTCTTGTATTCGGGGTCGGGGCAGACATGGTCCACTGCCACGGTGAGGGTCATCACCTCGTCTGAGCGGTGATCAGGTAGATTGGTCATGGCATGGGCCGCGTTGTCGCACAAGCCCAGCAGTATCTGCTCTATCTGCCTCGGGTCGGCCATGACAAGTGCCTTGATGGCGTAGAGCTCGGCGTCAAGCTCGATGCTCTTGTCAATGGTGTTCTCGCAGATCTTCATGAGGTGCCTGACGATGAAGTTCAGGTCAACCGGCCTCTTCTCGGGAGTCTCGTCCGCGGTCAGGGAAAGAAGCTGCTGAACCATCACCTCAGCCTTCTCAGCGGAGCTTTCGATCACCCCGATGCTCTCGTTGATGTCTGCCGACGACGACACCTTGTCCTTCAAGGAGAACTTCATCATTGATATCGTGCCAGTGATGGCGCCGAGGGCGTTGTTGAAGCTGTGTGCCAGCCCACTGATCAGATTGCTGACGACATTGAGCTTCTGGGACTGGCGTAGCTTCTCGTCCTTCACCTCCTGGGCAGTCATGTCCTCGACTTTTATAACGACATTGTCCAGGCCCTGTGTGTAGTTGAAGGAGATGTCGTAGACCCTCTGCTTGTTGTCAACCATGATCCTCTCGCGGTAGAGCTCGACAGGATTGTGTGAGTGGTAGACCTTGTCTATCACGGCCCTGTAGTCCCGGAGCACGGGGAGAAGTTCAAGGACATTGCGTGCAAAGGCCTGCTCAAGTGGGATCTTGGTGTGCTTACTTGCCGCGTCGTTCCACATGGTCACGCTCTTGTCTTTGTCCACGGCCACGACAATGGAGTCTATGGAGTTCAATATGGTGTTAAGGCTGTTCTTTGCGTAGCTGAGGTTACGTTCAGCGACACGCCTCTGCCGCGAGTATCTGTGGAAGGCAAAGACAAGGAACGCGAACAGGAGAGCCACGTTGACGAAGAGTGCGATGTAAAGCTTTTGGAAGACGACCATTTTGCTGGCGGTAAGGATCTTTAGCTTCCCCTCCACCTCGGTCAGCCTTTCTATGAGCAGCGTGTAGGTCTTCCTGTACTGCTGGTACCTGGCTAGCTCCCCTTCAGGGTTCTCACGCTCCTTGTAGGCCTCTATCATAACCTTGTGGAATGCCTCTATCTCTGTCTGGACACCGCCCCCCCCCTCGATCTCCGTGAGCACCTGGGATCTTCTTTTCGCGGCGCGGAGTATTTTCCATATCTCGTTGACATCCCTGCTTGAGACCCTGCTGACAATCTCCCTGAAGAGCAGGTTGGCGGAAGTGATCTCCTGCTTAATGTGCACTGCGCTGTTCGTCAGCTCGGACGATATATGGGTCATCGTCTGGATCGTGCGGTAGGCGAAATAGCTGATGAGCCCCATGCATAAAAACGCCACAAGCAAGGCACCATAAGTCAGCATCAGAGCCTTCTTGTGCTCTTGCCGTATCGGATCGAGTTGTTTTGGCATCGCTCTCATAAGAGGTATATCATAACACTGCTTTAAAAAAAATCAACAAGTATATAGGGTGTCAATTTGTAAAAAAAACATGTGGAGTGATAGGGTTCGCTGTTCAGGTGTCAGGCTTCAGGAAAAACAGCAACCGTGAACCGTTATCTGAAGGTAGAAGTCCTGAAAACCGCGACTGAGTCTCCGAATAGGGATTTAACTGCAACCCCTGCATTCTCTAGCGAGCCATCGTCGGGGAAGATGCCTAAAAGAGTCGGCCCGCTGCCGCTCATCCCCGCCACCAAAGCTCCCTCTGCATGCAGGGAATCATTGATCACAGGAAGAAGTGGAGTCTGACGGAACACCGCTTGCTGTAGGTCGTTGCGCATGCGTGCCCCGTCTTTCGTGTAGCCCTCGCGCAGCATAGCAAGCGCATCCTTGTGGGGAAGTCCATCCGCTTGAGGATCTGAGGCTTTCCAATTCCTGTATGCCCATGCCGAGCTTACCGGGAAACGGGGGTTGACAAGCAGAATCTTCATTTCCGGGACAGCTTCTAGCTTTTCGATCTCATCCCCCCTGCCCCGCCCGACCGAAGGCGACGGGTCAAGAAAATATGGCACGTCGGCACCAAGCCCGGAAGCAATCGCCTTGAGATGATCCTGGCTGTTCAAAGGATGCAGCGAGTCCAGCGCCTTGAGCACTGCGGCGGCATCGCTGCTCCCGCCACCCAGGCCGGCAGAAACAGGGATATGCTTCTCTATCTCAATGGCGAACGACGGCTCGATGCCTGCGAATTTCGCAAACTCAGTCACCGTGCGATGGCATATATTGGCCTCGCCTAAGGGGCCACCTCGCCCCGAACAGGAAACCCTAGGGATCCCTGCCGAGCCTTGTGGAAGCTGCGAGATCCGCAAAAAATCGCACGGCCCGCGCAAAGGCAGAAATATCGTCTCGATATCATGATATCCGTCAGCCCTGACCCCGATGACACGCAGATAAACGTTAATCTTCGGGACGGCCTGCGTCTCGATTACTCTCATATTCTGCATGATATAAAGCACCTCGCCCCCGCCCCGCCAGGCAGCTCGTAGACATCTCCGACTTCACAAGGCGATCCTGACGCGACAGCCTTCAAGTCCGCAATTTCGGAGTTTGACGCGCCAGGAGTCTTGTACAAGACTATCTCTCCGCAAGGCCTGACAAGATCCCGCGCCTCCCGATATACCTTCGCCGCAGACCCGACAGCACGGGCGACAAGCATGTCGAAACGACCACGCCAGCGGGGCTGAAGCCCAAGCTCCCTGCCCCTCCCCCTCAACACCTTCAGATTGCACAAGCCAAGAGCCTCGGCAGCCTTGGCAACAAACACCGTCTTCTTAGAAATTGAGTCTATCGCCGTGATTTCACATCCCGGCAGTGCCATCGCCAGGATCAGCGATGGAAATCCCGCACCACATCCCAGATCAGCGATTTTCCACCCACCCTTCAACAAAACAGGACGATAGCTCAACAGAAAAAGCGAGTCCATCACATGCTTGATCCAAAAATCATCCTCGGAAACAATCCGCGTGAGATTGTACATGCGGTTCTCCTCAAGAAGAAGCGAATATAGATCCAGACAACTCTCACGGGAAATACCCAAGCTTGATAATTCACCCAAAACATCTGTACATTCAGAGAACATACCTATGACTCAAGCATATGCGACACAGCCAGATAAAGCGAAGTCAGGCAGTATACGGCAAACAAAGCCACTGCGGAATATCGCCAGCCGCGCTCGCGGCATATCCGCCTTATGAAGTCCCTCATAAGGTGAGGTTTGCCGCAGAAGAAAATCCCCAAAGTGCCCATGCCATAGCACAGCACGGAGAAAAAAGGCTTGAACGGTGCCTGGTATATGAAGGAAGAATACAGCAAGTAGTGCGCAAGGAGTATCAGGAAGCCACCAAGCGCACGGGAAAAAAGATAGTCGAGAAACTGATAGCAGAGCCAAAGACACGCCAAAGCAGCAGGAATAAGCCAAGGGACCAGGAAATCAGGCGCGATGGGCTTTGAATGAGGCACGCACCATGCCAGAGCAGCTGCACCGAAGGCAAGCCCGAGCCAGACATTTCGGGGCAGCCTCTCCCATCTATCCACCCCGCCGGGAGCAAGGACAAGCGACCAGAAGACGCAAAGGGCGCAGACACAGGAGAACAAAACGAGCGAGGCGATGTAGATTTGATATGTGGCCACTTTAGGCAAACCCCTAGCTATTTCTGTTCGATGATCCTGCGGATTTCCTCGGCCACGATATTTATCCTGCAAGGCTTGGCAAGGAAGCCGTTGGCACCGGCCTCAAGAAGATCCCTTACCTCCTTCTCAGACACGTAGCCGCTGATCAGC
>CAZANS010000113.1:0-7418 GCA_964486565.1 uncultured Victivallales bacterium | reverse complement strand
GGTGGTGCAACCGGGCGTGGCGCGGATGATGGCGGCGAGTTTGCGGATGCGGGCATGGCTGGTGACCCGCTTGGAGTCCATGATGCCGGCATCGATCAAGTGACGGGCGATGGTGGCGTCCGTGTAGGCTCCGGCGATGACCAGCGGGCCGAAGAAATCGCCTTTGCCGCTCTCGTCCATCCCTGCGTGGGGGAACGCCACAGAGCCCTCGGGGGTGTCGCCGTCAAGGCTTCCGGACTGGGCGATGACAGCCTTCCCGGTGACTCTGGGCTCGAGTGTGAACAGCACGAAATCCTCGGTGCCCGAGCCCTGGACAGTGAGCTTGCCGCTGTTGTATGCCGCCAGCGAGACTTTGTCCTTTCTGGCCTTCCAGAACGTGTGCGGCGCGGCTCCGATTTCCCAGCTCTCATCACCCAAAATATCCTCGAGTTTTCGCCTTTCGGCATCGCAGATCTTGATGCTGTACGATGTCAGATTGTTTCTTTTCATATTTTTTTCTTGAAAACGCTCCATGCTATGGTATATTTCATGCTTTTGAGTAGGAAGGTTTAGTTTTCGTACTCGGCAAATTATACAAGATACCTGAGGTAAATATTACCCGGATGGCAAAATGAGCAACAGGTTTTTTTTGGTTTTTATGTTTTTTTCCCTGTTGGCCCTTGATTCCATGGCGCAGGCGCCCTCCGCCGAGATATCCAACATCAGGATAAGGAGGATAGCAGACATTATCCGCCGCTACATGAGGGCCAACGAGAAACTTACGGATCCTTATGTCAGGGAGGCGATCTTTGACGAGGTCGGCCGTGAGATGAATCTTGAGCCGGACGAGAAGGCGAATGAGACGAGCATACAGGACATCGCCCGTAAAGTCAGGGACAGGGTGAACCAAAGATTTCCCGACTCCCTGGAGGATGTGAAGAAAAAGGCGACACGGGAGGCCGAGGCTAAATTCAGGATGGCGGAGAAGCTCGACCCGGTGACAGTGCGTGTGGAGAGAGGTCGTAAATCCTTCACCGTGTCGGGGATTTTCTACGGCTACGGGGTGGGGGGCAAGAGTGTCAGGATAGGCGAGCACACACCGATAGCCTTCTTCGACCTGGACACGCCGTCAAGAGCGATGTTCGACATGGAGTTCTGCGAGCAGGAGAAGACGAACTATATAGACGACAAGATAAGGGACTATTTCCACAGTAAAGGGAATTACACGAACACGCTTTTTTTGGAGGAGCGCGGCAAAATTGCCGAGGAGAACGAGGCGCTGGGCTTTATATACGCATGGAGCAGATGGCGTACTCCGAGGAATGTGGCTGAGTATCTGATAGAGCAGCTGCATTCACAACAGGAGGAGCAGCTTGTTGCGGCAGACGGGGATGGGAAAAGGCCTGAGGATCAGGATCCGGTTGAGTTGCCGACAGGGGCCCAGGATGGCACAGGCGGCTCCCTGCCAGACCCCACTGACCAGGATCCGGAAGACAGCTCGCGCAAGCTGCGTCTCGCAAAGCTGAAGAAGACCGTGGAGGAGAAGCAGTTGGAGATCGCTGGCTCACAGTACGGAATTGACGCCGACCAAGGCTTTGCCATCGGAGGCAAACGCATACTGTGGGGAATGGCCAAGGAGGATGTGCTTCTGATCTTCGCGGAAGACGTCAAGGGCGACATTGCCGGCAACGTGCTTTCAATCGAATACGGAAAGACAAGAGCCATCGAGAAGGTCAACCTCTTTTTCCTCAATGACATATTCTACAGGGTTGACACGATCTACAACATCGGCTCTGAAGAGGCGATGGCCTTCCTGTGGAAATCCATTGTCGAGCGCTACGGGGAGGCGGCGGAGTCAAAGGAGATGAGAGAGGCCGAGACCGCCCGGAAGGAAAGGCTGGAAGCAATAAAGAACCTCTGCCAGCCCGACCCGAAGAAAAAAAAGCCCACCCACAATTGGGACAAGAAAGGCATCTGCACAAAGTGCGGCGCGCTCAAGACCGATGTTGAGCCTGCCCCACCTCCGCTGGATCAGTCCTACACTTGGGAAGGGGATGTCACCACAGCAGTGCTGAATGTCGTGTTCACGCGTGACAAATCCGCTCTGGGCAAGTTCGCACTGCTCAAGAAGAACCCAGAGATTGAGACTGAGCAGAATGCGATCATCGAGGCGGATAGCAGACGCAGGCTTGAGGATGAGAAGAGAAGAGAACTGGAAAAATTCAAGAAATCCCTTTGAAATGACAATACCCGAGTTGACCCATGGCCTTTTTGCTTTATGAGAATCACGATGGCATCAAAGCCATCCCAATAGACAAGGATTCCGGCACATTCAACATTGGCCGCAGCGTGGACAACGACCTGCGGCTCCGAGAGGACTCGTTGATCAGCCGGCATCACTGCACCATATCACGCTCGGATGCCGGACAATTCATCATCAGGGATCTCGGCTCGATCAACGGGACATACATCAACGAGTGCTGCCTTAACGGCGAGGACTCCGTTATCGAGGATATGGACCAGCTCGCCGTGGGGAACATGATCCTTGTCTTCATGAAGTCCGACAATGTCGAGTACTCTCTCGCAGACACGACCACCATAATGGTGAATTCCTCCACTCCCGACATCTCGGCCCCGGACGACTCCTTGCTTGCCGAGACGGTAAAACTCGTCGCAATAGCCCCTCCCGCATCCGAAGTAGGGAAAATCTCAGGCAGACACACGCCTGCCGAGGTTTATCCTGTGATCGAGGGGTTTGAGATCATGAACCCTCTTGGGAAGTCGGCCAGCGGCAATTTCTCGGCAACCTTCCTGGCATTCCAAAAGGCGCTGAAGAGGAGCACTGTCGTCAAGATATTCGATGTGTCCTCTCTGAACGAGCAGCAGAAGAACTCCTTCCTGACTTATGTGAGGGAGGCGGGCAAGCTGCAACACCCAAACATAATGTCCTACATAGATGCCGGCTGCACTCCCACCCACGCCTATCTGACGATGCACTACGCGGATGCAGGGAGTCTGCGCGACAAACTGGCCGCCTCGGGGCCTTTGTCGGAGAAAGATGCCGTGAGCTGCATGGTCAAGCTTGCCGAGGCGATGAACTATGCGTCGTCCTCCGGGATAGTGCACTACAACATTTCATCCAACAACATACTTTTCGACAAGACCGGCGAGCCGGCGATCTCGGATTTCGGTCTTGCTGAATGGATTGTCCAATCCTACCAGGTCAACAGGAACTATTTTTTCGGCTCCACCAAGAACATGGCACCGGAGCAGATGCTCGACAATGCTCTCGACTGGACATGCGACCAGTACGCGCTCGGCACGATCTTCTATGAGATGCTGGTCGGCAAGCCATGTTTTGAGGCACCAAGCATATACGCGCTGATCGAGAAGCATCTTCGAGAGAAGGTGCGCTTCCCTTCCGACGTCAAGGTCTCGATCGGCATTGCAGATATCATCTGCAAGATGATGGGCAAGACATCCAAGCAGAGATTCGCCAACTGGCAGGCCGTCATGGTCGCGCTGAAGTCGGTCAAAAGAGGCCCTAAACAAATGGCATCTGAGGGATCGCGCAAGAACATCCCTTTGCAGCTCAAGGGCATGGTCAACATAAGCAAACAAACCCCCGCGATCCAAATACGTGGGGCAAAGAAGCTTACATTGAAGAAATAGCATCATGGGGAAACGGGCATGTTCAAGAAAGTTCTCATCTTACTGGTGGTTGCGGCGATAGTCGGCGTGGCGACCATCCCGATATGGACTCACAGGATGGCCGAGGGTGCCTTCGACAACCCCGGCAGGCAGTCTACCGAAAGGATAAAACAGGCGCTGCTTGTGAAAATGAAGCTTCACGACTACAAGGGCGGGCGGGACTTCGCCGAGAGAGCCATACTTTATTTCCCCGAGTCGTCGGAGCTTGACTACTTCATATACAATGCCGCCATCTGCGGGGAGCAGGAGGGCTTGTATGATGTGGCGACCCACTGGTATCAAGAGTTCGTGACCAGATTCCCCGAACACGATTGGGCGATACAGGCCAAGAACAAGCTGACCGTTCTGAAAGGACTGCATTCGACGGAATGACATATCTTAAAGCCAACCTCCTTAGGATTCCCATTCTTCTGTTGTCCTGCTGTCTGCCTCGTGTGCTGGCCGCCGCCGGATCGCCTGATCCTTTGGACATTGAAGGTTCCGTGGTAAGTATAGCCTGCGCGTCGCAATCCTACCTTTTCGACCGGCCATGGGAGAAGACAAATGTCAACACCGGGAGGGGATCCGGATTCATAATAGAGGGAAACAGAATCATAACCAACGCGCATGTGGTCAGCGACGCGAGATACATAGAGATCCAGACATCACGTGGAACCGGGAAGCACATCGCAGAGGTCGAGTTCATAGCCCACGGCTCGGATCTGGCTCTGTTGAAAGTGAACGACAAGAGCTTTTTCGATGGCATGCATCCGCTGGAGTTCAGCGATGATTTGCCCAAGCTCGACAGTGTCGTGACGACCTATGGATATCCCATGGGCGGGATGCAGTTGTCCGTGACTAGGGGCGTGGTCAGCAGGATCGAGATGCACACCTACGCACATTCCGGGATCGAGCAGCATCTGGTCATACAGACTGACGCCGCCATCAATCCCGGGAATTCAGGGGGGCCGGTGATGCAGGACTCGGAGGTGGTCGGGATAGCCTTCCAGGGGATGGCAAGGGCCGAGAATGTCGGATATTTGATTCCCTGTGTGGTGGTAAGGCAGTTTCTCGAGGACATATGGGACGGCAGTGTTGACGGCTTCAGCGATCTGGCTGTCGAATACAGGATGGACTGCGAGAACCCGTCGGTCCGACGTATTTTGGGTATGCCTCCAGAAATTACTGGGGTCGTCGTGACCCGACTTTTCCCAAATATGCCGGCATGGGATCTTCTGAAACCCATGGACGTGATTTCAAGCATAAACTCCCACTCCGTCAGCAACGACGGTTTCATCATGCTGGACGGGAGGAGGGTTAATTTCTTGGAGGTGGTGGAGAGACTGCAGGTCGGAAGCACTATCCATCTCGATGTATGGCGCGAGGGGCAGTCCATGAAGGTGGATGTGCCGGCTAAGGCATGGATAACGCCGGTGAATCTTGCAAATCCCTACGGGGTCGTCCCAAAATACTACATCTTCGGCGGTCTGGCATTCACCCCTCTCTCCAAGGGCTATGTCAATGCGTCCGGAGGCTGGGACAGGCTGCATCAAAGCGTGAGGGAGCTATACACAAACGCGGCAATGCTCGAGGAGTATGCCACTCACAAAGAGTTCCCTGTACTGTCCATCAGGCTCGCAGACCCTATCAACGTCAACATGGACAACTTCGTCGGCAAGGTCGTGGATTCTGTAAACGGCAACAGGATCCACAGCATGATGGAGCTAAAGACCAGTCTTGAAGGTTCAGAAAATGATCTTGTCGAGATAAAGTTCATGGGATATGACGTTCCGCTGATAATCTCAAAGAAAGCGGCCTTGGGAAACGGCTCGGCAATCCTGAAGAAATACCATGTCGAGGAGGGCGAGAGATTATGAGAAGGACGTGTGGAGCCCTTTGTGTGCTGGTCTGTGTCGCCTCGGCGCCGTTGTCTGCCGGGGAAGCAAACAACAATCATAGATTTTCCATCGTGAGGCTTTCCACCACCTACCAGACACCTTCCTTCTACTACCCTTGGCGCTGGAACGCCTCGAAGACGAAAAGCGGCCAGGGAATCGTAGTCAGCAAGAATCTGGTGCTCACTCTGGCATCGAACGTCAGCAACGCCACCAGCATTGAGATGCTCCTCAGTTCCGAACCCGTCCCGACCCAATTGAAGGTCAAAGCGGTCAACATCGAATCCAACCTGGCGCTTCTCGAGGGGGAGATGCCTGCGGAGTGCGTCCCGATGGAGATGCCAGAGACTTCAGCGTTCAGGCGCAACAAGCATCTGAACATGTACTGGAAGACGGCCATAGGGCTTATGATCGAGGGCAGTGCCGTTCTAGACCGTGCGGACACCCGCACGCTGTCGCACACATGGCAGCCCCATGCTGTTTTCCAGGCGATCAGATCCAGCCACCCGAACACAGGATTTGGGGTCCCGGTCTTTGACACGGAAGGGATTTTTTTCGGCCTCTCCATCGGAGGAGGAAATGAGTACGAATTCTCAATCGTCACCTGCGACACCATAAGGAGAGCATTCGATCTTGAACAAGGCACAGCCAGGAAGGACACCGCGCTTCCGGGCTTCGCCACCGAACCGCTTATGCAGGTGTACTACCGTGAAAAACTCGGCCTGTCGCAGGACGAGGGGGGGTGCCTCGTGTCCAAGGTCTTCGGGCAGGGCTCCGGGGCGTCGCAGCTTTTGGACGGCGACGTGATCCTCAAGATCGCCGGGCGGCCTCTCGATGCAAGAGGCCGCTACGAACATCCCGACTTCGGCCTGCTTTTCTTCCAACATGTGTTCTCGGAGCATTTTGTTGACGAGAAAATACCTACTTTAATAGTCCGAGAAGGGCAAAGGATGCAGCTTGACTTGGATCTGAGCGGCTATGACGACTCCAGATGGCTAATCCCAAAGAATCCCCTGTATGAGGAGTCGGAGTTCTTCATCCGTGGAGGGTTCGTCTTCATCCCTATGACCCTGACTTACCTGCTGGAGTGGGGCGGGGACTTCCGCAACAAGGCTCCTTTACCCCTGGTTTCCGTTCATGAAAAATACAACACTGACACGATAGACGAGAAAATTCAGGGGTTCGTGGTGCTCTCGGAGGTGATGCCGCATCCTTCAAACATAGCGCTGCAGCAGATGGGGGGCCGGATTGTAGAGCAGATCAACGGGGTGCCTTTGAGGGGGCTGAGCCACCTGAAGGAGGTCTTCGACTCGCCCGAGGCCGATTTGGTCAAGCTCGACCTGTCGCCCGGCAGAACTCCTTTGTGGCTCTGCCCCAAGACCTTGAGGAGCGTTGACGCGGACATCCAGAGGATCTACGGGGTAAGCAAGCTGGAGCATTTCAGATGATGAGTGCTTGCGAAACCAGCAGCGAAAGACCAATCAGGGTACGCTTCGCGCCTTCCCCGACAGGGCAGGTGCACATCGGCAACATCAGGACTGCCATATTCAACTGGCTCCATGCACGAAGCACCGGAGGCTGTTTCCTTGTGCGCATAGAAGACACCGACCGCGAAAGATCCACTCCGGTGGCCGTGGAAAAACTCTTCGAATGCATGTCATGGCTGGGTCTGGACTTTGACGATGAGCCGATGTTCCAGTCGAGACAGCTTGAGAGCCATGCTTCCGCCGCGGAAAAACTTGTGCTTGACGGCAAGGCCTACAGGGGGCTTCAGCCCCAGGCACATGGAGACGGCGAGCCAATAGTCTTCAGGATCCCCTGGCATACGGACGGCAACCCCGCGGTCAGAGTCGT
>CAZANS010000112.1:0-7431 GCA_964486565.1 uncultured Victivallales bacterium | reverse complement strand
GTTGGGGCGGAGGCACAGCCTGCGCTCCCAACGCGGTTCACGCGGAGTTTTGAAATTGGCTCCATAGTATGCTCCCAAAAAACAACAAGGAACGGCAAATCTCAGGCCTGGCGCCTGTAGACGTTCTCGGGCTCCACGTCGGTCGAGTCGAGAATCTCTCTGACAACATCGTCGGTGCCACGCCACTTCACTCTCGAGCCGGGCTTCAGAAACACCCTGTGCGACAACACCGGCATCGCTATCTCGCGGATGTCCCGCGGAATGACATAGTCCCTGCTGTAGTACGCGGCCAGGCTCTGGCCGACGCGCATCAGCGCAATGGAAGCCCTCGGGCTGCACCCCCCGGTCAGCGCAGGATGCGCACGCGTGCCCTCGACTATCCCCACAATGTACTCCTTCAGAGCCTCCGAGACATATACCTGCCTCACCAAAGACTGGCACTGCATTATGTCCATCGCCTTGACCACGTATGATATGTCGTGCAGAGGATGCCGCTTGACCTGTGATGTGAGTATCTCCTTCTCGACATCGGGGGTGGGATAGCCGATCGAGACGCGCATGATGAAGCGGTCGAGCTGCGGCTCGGGCAAAGGATAGGTACCATGGTAATCCGAGGGGTTCTGTGTGGCTATCACGAAAAACGGCTTCGGCAATACGTGCGACTTGCCGTCTATCGTGATCGAGGACTCCGACATGCACTCGAGCAGGCTGGACTGCGTCCTCGGTGTCGTCCGGTTGATCTCGTCCGCAAGTATGATGTTCCCGAATATCGGGCCCGGCATGAAGTTGAACTCATGCGTCTGCTCGTTGTATATGCTGACACCGGTGATGTCCGAGGGCAGCATGTCGGGCGTGAACTGTATTCGCCGGTACATGCCCTGCACAGACTTCGCCACCGCCTGGGCCAGAACGCTCTTGCCCACCCCGGGCATGTCCTCGATCAGGATGTGCCCGTCTGCGAACATCGCAACTATCGCCATGCGTATCACCTCGGGCTTGCCCTTGAGCACCCTCGAAACGTTGTCCTCGATCTTCTTTATTACCTCAGTCAGAAAGGTGAACGTGTAGTACTCGGTAGTCTTTTGACCGTCCTTCGGCCCGACCCCCAACTTCTCAGAGGGCACATCAGTGTCCTTGAAGATGAACACCGTCTCCGCTATCTGCATCACATCCAGATGCTTGAGCTCGTACTTCGAATCCAGCGGAGTGGAGTTGACAAACGTCCCGTTGGAGCTGTTCAGGTCCTCCACTACAACCTTGCTCCCCTTGCGGGTCACGCAGGCATGATGCCTCGAGCAGTTCGAGGTGTTCATGATTATGCCGCAGTCCATCTCGCGCCCGATCAAGGTCTTGCCCTCCTTGACCTCTATCTCCTGCTGCTTGTCATACCCCTGCTGTATCGTGAACGTAGGCATCACAATCCTCCAGTCTCAGAAAAACACAGAAACGCCGGTCAGGGAATTTCATCCCTTCACAACCCTTAACTTAAGGCAAAAAACAGATTTTTCAATAGTCTTTTAGTGTGGGCGAGAACCAGAGGAAAGACTGAGGGATTACCCATCAAGCCCTTTTCTCCCAAAAACAACGCATTCTCGCTTGACTTTCCATTATAACACACAGATATTAACTCAAGGCACAAGGCAAGAGCCCAAATGTTTTATTTTTCTGACCGCACGACCAGCGTTTCGACACTATCGTAGCGCTTGCCAACAAGGACTGCAATTATTTCCCCGATGCGTGGTTGAAGAAGGAGTATTTGCACTGTAGTGTAGGATGTGCCCGGGTTAAGGAACGTGGCATGTGCCGGCGATTTTTTACGTTGGGGATCGAGTGCGCCGAGGTAGCTTGGTGGTAATTATTCAGGGGCAATATGGACAGCAGAATCTCTGTCAGCAGCGGGATCAGGATCGCCGTGAGGCATCCCAATGCGGGGGAGCTGATACTTGCCAATACCCTAGCGGAGATGCTGAACAAGCAGGAATGGCTCAACGATGAGTTCAAGCTGAAGTTCTGCATTCGTTTCATAGACAATCTTATAGATGGCGGCATTGAGCGCTCGGTTGACCCGAAAATCATGGAGAAGCTGGGGAAGCGGTCTTTCCCCAACGGGATTAAACTGCTGCGGAAGCGTCCCGAAGAGGGGATGAACTACATGGTGGCCTTGGTGATGAGGGAGCTGCGCCTGAGGCAGGGTTTCGACGAGAAGAGACAATTTGTTTTCTATGAGGAGCTTCTGGCTAACTTTTTCCCGTCATACAGTGTTTCGGACTTTATCGGGGATGACGGGGCGGCGATCGCAGAAGGCCATTGAGCCTAAATGAAGTTTAGCGGCGGCATTTGTCATTTGCGCCCGGAATCGTTTTGGGCTTCGTACACAGGCAGTCCGAGCCTGATCACCGTTCCCGAGCCTGCCACGCTCTCGACCTTGAAGGAACCTTGGTACTTCTCTATCTTGCCCCTGCAGAACATCAGCTCCCTGATTCCCTGTGCGGCGAGGGACTTGCCGCGGGCTTTCGCCGGGTCGTCAGTGAACATCACTCCGTAGCCGTTGTCCTTCAGCTCGAGGCAGACATAAGTGCCCTCCCCTTCCTTCCCGACATCCGCCGCCGCACTGTCGAAACAAGACACCTTTATCACCGCAGGCTCCCGCTTGGTCTTGTTTATGGAATTGACCATGCACTTCATCAGGGAAAGCATCACTTGCCTGAGAAGCGCCGCGTCAGCAAGCACGCTGGACTGGGACTTGATATCCTTGTGCAGCTTGATGTTGTTGTTCGCCAAAGGAACCTCAGACATCTTCAATGCATCCTCGACTATCATGCTCATCGGGACGACGTTCTCTGTCCCCAGCTCGCCGATGAACTGCTGCTGGAGCGTTATCGTCTCGATTATGCTCTGGAACTTGGAGCAGATCTCCTTGAACTCGGTGTGGACCTCCAAAGTCATCTGGGAAAGCTTGGCTGCGACCTCAGACGCCGTGTTCACATACTCTTTGAACTCCATGGGGTCTATTGCTCCGTTTTCCATGAGCTTCTTCTGCCCCACGATCACCTCGTCCTTGAGGAAGTTGGCCAGAGCCTGCAGGGAGCTGAGGTCCCCTATCCTGTCCATCGCTATCTTGATCACAAGTATCCCGTTGCCGATATTATGGATTATCCCCGTCGAAATCTGCAGCATGCCCTCCTCGTGGGCCCGGTCTATCCCCTCGCGGAGCCTGGCCTGCCCGAGCTGGAAGTTTATCAGCCCGTACCCGGCTCTTATCACCCGGAAGACCGACTCGAAACGGCTCTTGTCAATCAAACTGTACTGCTTCGACTTCTCGCCTTGAAGAAGTATCAGCGCTGACTCGTTGCCCCCGACATCAAACACCCCCGCAAGCGCGGAGTTGTACTTGCTCGCGTACTCCTCCGGAAGGCATTGGGACAAGGCGTTGAAATGTATGATCTGCGGCTCCTTGCTCCAGAAGAAATGCCTGTGGATCTGGGAGTTGAAGGGCTCGGTGTTCTCCAAGGACGAGCCGCCGAGAGGGCCGCTGCCGCTGCTCGCCGTTATCGTGAATATGTCGTTGCCCTCATCGTTCCTGCACCTCGAGACAAGCACCACGTCCTCATGCGGGATGTCGGAGCCTATCGCCTCCATCGCGTAGGATGTCCATTCCTCGATGCTCAAGTTTGACTCGGGGTTGTCAATCAGCCGGTTGAGCCGCCCGAGGGCATCAAGGAGATGCGACGGATAAGGCGCCAGCGCCCTCCCCATGGCGGCACGGCGCAAGTTGCTCCTAACCAGTAACACAAGCATGGCAATATTCGCCAAAAACAGAATAGCTATCGCAAAAGCTGTCATCTCTTCCCTGAAATTTTATGTCAACCCGATAACGACAAAAACAGAAACTAACGTCGCAAAATCACTTTTTCAATGCGAATTACGCAAAAAATACAATTAGAGCCGTCACGAGCCGTGGTTATCTCCCGACCTGCACCATAATCTCCAGGACCTCCGCCGCCCCATGCGCCTGAAGACATCTTGCGAGGATGGCGGAGCATTCGTCGAGCGACAACTCCACGAGGCGTCTTCTCACCGCCGGGATCTTGACAGGCGGCATGCTCAAGTCCCTTATTCCCGCACCCACCAGCAACGGAGCGGCCATGGGATCCCCAGCCATCTCGCCGCAAACCGACACGCCGACACCCACGCTGGCATTGACTATCTGCGCCGCCTTCGATATCAGCTTCAGGAACTCGGGCTCCAGGTACTCAGGGGCGCCGTTCTGCGCCCCGCTCTCCCGGTCGGAGGCAAAAGTGTACTGGAACAAATCATTTGTCCCGATGCTGACACAATCAACATGCCTGGCCAACTCCTCAAGCTGCAGAAACGCCGACGGCACCTCAAGCATTATCCCAAACTCGAAATCACTGCTGTGCTCCCTGCCCTCGCGCTCGAGCTGGCTGACACATTCAGAAATGATGGCCTTCACCGACAAGACCTCGTCGAGGCCTGAGATCATCGGGCAGATTATCCTCGCACGACCCAGGGCCGCAGCCCTGAGTATAGCACGCAGATGCGGCCTCAGTATCTCCTCCCTCTCAAGAAGAAGACGTATCCCTCTCAGGCCCAGCGCGGGATTCGTCTCGCGCTCGAGATTCAAATAGCCCAACGGCTTGTCGGCTCCGATGTCGAGAAGACGGAAACTCACGATGTTCCCATCGGCAGCCCTCATCACCGTCGAGAAGACATTGTACTGAACGTCCTCAGAGGGAAGATAGTCGCGTATCATAAAGAGAAACTCAGTGCGGTAAAGCCCGATGCCGCAGGCCCCGTACTTGCGCACAAGCGGCGTCTCGCTGACCAAAGAGATGTTCGCACGCAGAAAAATTTGAGTCCCGTCGGATGTGCCCGAACCGCAGACAGGATCAATGTCGTCGTCACCATCAAGCTGCGCCTTGAGTATCTCCTCATATCGCGTCCTGACATCTTCGTCGGGGTTGATATGGCAAAGCCCAGCGTTGCCGTCCAGGATCAACGGATCATCCTCTCGGACATGCGAGACAAGATTCCTCACCCCAAGCAATGCAGGGATGTTCAAGGCCTTCGCCAGGACCGCCACATGTGACGTACTGCTGCCCTTCTCCGTGATTATCCCCAATATGTTCGCCGAGGCCAGCCTGAAAATCTCCGAAGGCAGCAGTTCCCTTGCGACAACCACCTCGCCGGCGGCAGTCTCAGGAGCGGAAGCCGGAAGCGACTCGTCCCTCTTCAAGGCCTTCACTATCTTCAGCAGACGCAGCATCACATCCTTGAAGTCCGCTGCCTTCTCGCGGAATATCTCGTCGTCCATCTGCCTGAAACGCCCCTGGTATACCGAATTCACGCTCTTTATCGCATACTCCAGCGAATACCCCTTGGCGATGCTCTCCTTCAGGTTTTCTATGAGCGACTTGTCCTCGAGGATCATCAGATGCACGTCGAAGATAGAGGCGTCTGCCTCGGATATGAGGGACACCGCCACCTCCTCGAGCTCGACGGTCTCCTTCCTTGCCTGCCTCAGGGCCTTGTCAAGCATCTCCGCCTCCTGCCCGGCACTCAGCTCCGTCGCTGGATCAATCCCTTCCAGACTCTCTTCCGCCTTATATACCCACGCGCGCCCGACAACTATTCCAGAATTACCCACCACCCCCTTGAGCATCTGGTGCCGGCGCGCAGGCGGCGCTGCGGTGCCCTTCACGTCCCCGTCCTTCAGGCTCGACAGTGCCATGAGCATCTTCGCGCTCAGGACAAGGTTCGCTATCTGCGTGCTCAGCGAGTTAACCATGTCCACTATCTCGTCGGGGAACTTCTCCTCGACCAGGCGCTGCAGGTTCAGCACACCTACGGCCCTGCTGCCTATCAGCAACGGAGACGACAAGAAAGACTTGTAGCTGTCCTCGCCAAGATTTCCGAAACGATGGTAGCTCTCGTGCTCCACGGCGGAAGCCACATTGATTATCTCACGCCTGAGGAAGGCTGCGCCGGTAATCCCGTCACCAGGCTTCAGCCGGATCTCCCCGACAAGTTCCCGGTTCAAACCGCAGGTAGCAGCAAGATACAAGTCACTCTTCTCCTCGTCCAGCACATAGATCGAGCAGACATCAGTCTCCAGACTCTCAGCAAGGATATTCACGATCTCCGAGAAATCAGCGCCTATGTCGTCGTTCGACGCTATAACCTCCGATATACGCTTAAGTATCTGCAAAGCTCCAAGTTCCGCCGTCATCTCTGCCGCCTTTATGCCATAATTGAAAAAGAGGCCATAAGTTAGTCGTACTCGGGACTTTTTCAAGCCACTTCCAGACCTATTCATCGCTTGCACTTACAAAAAAGACGGTTAAATTCAGCGTTGATGGTTCACGGTTGAAGGGTTATAGAGGGAATGTGACAATGGGGATTGATCGGTTTGGAGATGTTGAAGCATGGCGCCTTGGCCAGGAATTGACAAGAGGCGTGAAAAAACCCTGGACCGTTAACGTCTAAAAAAACAGAAAACTAGGAGGCACATTTATGGATTTCTATGCGGTACTGGACAAACGTCGCAGCATCAGGGCTTACAAGAACGACCCGATTCCCAAAGACTCGCTCGACAAAATCGCCAGGGCGGTAAACAATGCGCCGTCGGCATGCAACCTGCAGCCATGGTCTTTCCGAGTTGTGATCGACCAGACCATCAAGGACACCATCTGCAGATGCTACCAGGCTCCGTGGCTCAAGCAGGCTCCCGCAATCATCTTGGCCCTGGGAAATCTGGAGGCCTGCTGGAAACGCCCGGAAGGAACCCCGATCACCGACATTGATGTCGGCATCGCCATGGAGCACCTCGTGCTGGCAGCCACGGCCGAAGGCCTCGGGACATGCTGGATATGCGCGTACCAGCAGTCAGTGATGGACAAGGCCGTGAACATACTCAAGCCATGGACCACGCTGGCCATTTCCCCCCTCGGATATCCCGACGAGTCTCCGGAGATGCCCAAAAGAAAACCACTCGCCGAAGTATTCAAGGTAGTTTAGCGAATAGATCCACGGCACACTGCGGCAACTGCTTTATTTAGGATTATAAGCTCAATGCCTTAAAAGATGAGAAATGACAGGGGATTGATGAGGAAAATAAAAAACATTAAAAACATTATTGTCAAATCATAGGTACGACCCAGCGCCGCGCCTCTGATGGGAAAACGGACGTAAGCCCAGATCGCTTTTCAAAATCCCGCGAGACCTTGCTCTTTTATTTAGAAATGGGTTTTTGCAGGACAAAGGCACGTGTGATGCCGTTTTCATCGCTGCTTGCGGAGACGAGGCTGATGGCCAGAGGCTTGTCCGAAAGGAAGACACCTCCTCCGATGTTTCTCCAGCCTCTGGCCGACATTGACGCGCTCATGTCGGCCAGTGCGGCCCATGGTGGGG
>CAZANS010000111.1:0-7456 GCA_964486565.1 uncultured Victivallales bacterium | reverse complement strand
ATCATATTCCTCGGTTGACTTTCTTCGGCTAAGATACTTTATAGAACAATTTTATAAAGTATTTGTACTGAAAAATAGAGATTAAGGTAGCCAGACCCCGATAATATCGAGTACGTTGACTGATTTATCCTTGTACAGGGCTCGACTTGACATACCGATTTAGTCCACAGAAGGCTCCACACGCGCCCCGCTGCATGTTATGCCATTGCCCCAGGTTGTTTTAGATTTCTATGCACATTTATCATAATGCTATAGGGACAGACCCCGATACCGGATTGTAGGTAAACAGGGGACGGATTATTATTTCCCCTCGGTCAATTTCACCTGAAACCCACTCTGAAGCTGTGAACTCCGACAGGTGTAGAAGCTCCGCTACCATTCAACCGTTAACGGCTTATCGGAGGCAACCAATTCCTCTACTGTCTTGTGAAAGTGGCGAGGTATTTGACGTCGTCGTTTTTGTTTCCGAAGAACAGTGATTGTTCTGGCTGAGGCTGAGCCGGGCTTAGGAGTGAGAATCCTGCGGCGTGGCATTTCCTCACCAGGCTCACGAGCTGCGCTTTCGTGATGATCAGCTCAGCCTCGATGTCTCCGAGGTCGTTTTTCTGCAGCATGAGGATGTTTTTCTTGTTTGTGGCCGCTCGGATTATGGCAGAGGCTTCATCGGGATTTCGAGTGACCCAGATGTGCCTGACCTCCTTGTGGATTGCTGCTGGTTTTTCGTCAGATACATCTTCGACGAATCTTGGTGTTGGCGCGTGTGCGGTGCTGGCGGGAGAAATATTTTGGGAATGGATTGCCTGCCCTGGCGAATGGTGTAGCGTGGGGGTAAAGTCATGGGTTGGTCGTTGTTCTGTGAGGGCAGGGGGGGGATATTCTTCTCGGGTGTCATCCACGAGGGATGTGGCTCTGGACTTGCCCGACTCCTTGAGGAATATTACGACGATCAATGCTGCTGCTGCGATAGAGGCGGCGACCCTGAGTATCATCGGGATCAAGGGCCTTGGTGGCTGTTCGAGGCGGAGACGTCTTTCCACACCGCCCAAGATTCTGGAATCGAGATTTTTCGGCACACTTTGTGAAAACGACTTTTTTATTGACTCGGCGATTATTGTGTAATCGTCGAGCGTCTTGCGGCATTGATGGCATGAGCTTATGTGTATATGCTCCGGTGATTCAGCGTCCAGGTGTCCGTCGAAGAACTCGTTCAGTGTCTCCTTCGCGGGGCATTTGTCTTTCCCGTGTTGTTTTTTCATGGCTCATTCTTCCTTCATTGCATTTTTCAGGGCTTCTCTTGCCCTGGCGAGACGCGACTTCACTGTGCCCAGCTCGCATCCGAGAGTTTCTGCGATCTCCGAATATTGCAGTTCATCAATGTGCCTCATCATCAGCACCTCCCGCAGTTTAGTCGGCAGGGCTCTGACTGCCCTGACGAGCTTGTCCTCTGCTTCCTTTGACTGCAGCGCCCTGTCCGGGAGATACCTCTCGTCGGAGATGTCAATGTCATGCCGTATGTCTTTTGCCTTGTCGCTCTCCTGTCCTCCTGAAATACTCAGGTTTACCACCGCGCCGCGCCTGCGGTGCCAGTGATACTTGTTCCTCGACAAATTCACCACTATCCTGTAGAGCCACGTAGAGAAGGCCGCGTCGCCCCTGAATTTGTCAAGGTGCCTGTAAACCTTGAGAAATGCATCCTGCACGACCTCCTCCGCGTCGGCCCTGCACTCGAGCAGCCCGAATGCGACCTGGAAGGCCTTCGAGGAATATTTCCTGACAATATCCTCGAAAGCGCCCTGCTCGCCGCTGTTGAATCTTTCGACAAGCCTGATGTCGCTTTCGGCTCCCTCTACCGTTCCAGTTGTCTTAGACATGCTCTTTTCGGTCATTGTTCCGTTGCTTTGTCTTGAAATTGTTTGTTGATTTTCATCCCGTGCTCCTGCACAATTCACGGCCTTTTGCAAATTAGCCTATGTGGCGGGCTTTTCAAGTATCCTGGAGCACAAAGACCTTGTCGTTTCGGCGCACCTTGAAATCTGTCCTGACAGACACTATATCGCCTTTTCCTGCGTGGGGCACGGGTTTCCCCTCAAGCCATATCTCGTTGACGACTGACTTCACTGCGCCTGTGGTTCTTCCTGTGAACAGGGCGGTGCCCCTGGCGGATATGCCGTCGGACTGCACGGTTATCTCGGCCACGGACTTGTTCGGGAAGAAGTTCGACACGTAGCCGATGCAGGTTTTTTTCAACAAAGCCTTGTTTCCTGACAACGCGCTCCACTCCCCGGTCTTGTCGCCCAGATAGTATCCCCCATGCCAGAAGCCTCTGTTGAATACGGATTCCAGCTCTCTCTCCCATCCATCGACCAGATCGGCGAGCTTCTTGCCGGTCGGCCTCTTGGCCGGTGGCAGGGAGAAGATGTCAATCGCCTGCCTGTATGCCCGTGTGGTTGCGGCCACATAGTCCGCCGACCGCCCGCGCCCCTCGATCTTCATCACGGACACCCCCGCGTCAATAAGCTTGTCTAATATCCGGATCGTGCAGATGTCTTTCGGGGACATGACGTGCTTGTTCTCGATAACGAGTTCCTGCCCGGTCTCGTCGTCAAGCACCCTGTATCTCCTCCTGCAGTTCTGCAGGCATTCGCCCCTGTTGGCGGACTTGTCGTACGTAGCGAGGCTCATGTGGCATGTGCCTGACACCGAGACACATAGCGCACCGTGGACGAACAGCTCAATCCTCAGAGGCTTTCCGGATAGGCCGGTGATGCACAGATCTTTGATTGTGTCGGCTATGCCCTTTATGCTGTGCAGATCCAGCTCGCGGGCGAGGACCACGACATCTGCGAATTCCGCAAAGAATTTGACCGCCTCGATGTTGGAGATGTTGGCCTGGACGGAGACGTGTACCGGGAGAGCGATGGAGTTGGCGTAGGATATGCACGCCATGTCCGACGCGATGACGGCAGCGACGCCTGCGGATTTCGCAGCATCGCAGATTTCCCTCATAGTGTCAAGCTCGTCGTTGTATATTATGGTGTTCAGGGCGAGGTATGGGTTTACGGAGCACTTCCTGCATATTCTTGTGACTGCGGCGATGTCCTTCAAGGTGAAGTTTGCCGATGCGCGGGCTCTCATGTTCAGTTCGCCAATGCCGAAGTATATCGAATCCGCACCGTTGCGTACCGCCGCAGCCAGCGACTCGAAATCCCCTGCCGGGGACAACAGCTCGGCTTTGCCTGGCTGGCGGATTGTATTTTTACGGGGCATTTCAGGCCTTGTAGAGATGTTTTTTGAGGAAGGGCAGCGGATTCCTTTGCCTCTGGGGTATGTCGAGCCCCTGCCGTTTCAGGATTATCTCATCCAGCATTTTCATTATGAAAACCTTTCATTTTTTTTTGCCGATGGAGCTTGCCAAAGCATGAGTGGGAATGTACATTGCGGGCATTGTTTTGCAACCTACTAAGCATGCGGAGTGATGAGATATGGGGATATGGCAGTTTTTCAGGAACTTTTTCTTTGGCTCGTTCGAGTGGGTCTATAGGTTTGTCGTCGAATGGCTGTCTCAGGCTGCCGAGTCTGGTTTCCGTCCGGGCGGGGGCGGCATGGTGCTCATTGCAATACTGATGGTGCTGGCGGTGGGCAGCGGGATGGCCTCGATGACAATAGCCGAGGTGAAGAGCCGCAACCGGCCTTTGCACTGTGTGCTGGGCTGTCTTTTGCCTGTGGTCTATCCGGTGTTGTTGTATTTTGTCCTTCCGGAGTTTCGTATAGTCAGCCGTGAGGAGCTGGAGCTGAAGGAGATGGTTGATAACATTGGGCCGGCCGAGGTCCCCTTGCCGGAGTCAGAGCTGCGTACAGTGGCCAAGGCAGACAAGAAGGGCGTGGCACCTGCATTCGGTGATGCGGGCCGTAGCGGAGCCACGATGAACCAGCAGTATTTCAGCAGGATCATGACCGACGAGGTCGGCAACCCCACAGGGCCCTACATCCTTGAGATGGGCGACGGTAAGATACTTGAGATTTCGCGTATATCCGCGCCGTTGGGCAACGTAATGGCTGTGGAGATAGGCCAGGAGGGTGAATCGGAGGCGAAGACGATTCGTATTCCCTACGACAAGATAAAGAAGTGCACTCTTAAAGAGGAGTGGCTGCTTGAGGCGGAGACGGATGTTGACTATGAAGAGGAGGAAGGGAAATAGTGTTCAAGCCGGTGGAGAGTCAGCCGTCGCTGCCGAAGACAGAGGAGCGCATTCTACAGCATTGGGACGATAACGCGATATTTGCCCGGACGCTCGAGAACCGTGCCGGCAGCGAAGAGTACGTATTCTACGACGGGCCTCCATTTGCCACCGGCCTGCCCCACTACGGGCATCTCCTTGCAGGTACCATAAAGGATGTCGTGCCTAGATACCAGACTATGAGGGGCAGGTATGTTGACCGTGTGTTCGGCTGGGACTGCCATGGCCTTCCGGTGGAGTACGAGATGGAGAAGGCACTCGGTATTTCCGGCAAGCGCCATATAGAGGAATACGGGATTGGGAAGTTCAACGAGTCATGCCGCGGGATAGTCCTGAGGTACACGAAGGAATGGGAGTCCGTGGTCAGGCGTATAGGTCGCTGGGTTGATTTCGACCGGGGCTACCGCACCATGGATTTGCCGTACATGGAGTCCATCTGGTGGGTCTTCAAGCAGTTTTGGGACAAGGGGCTGGTGTATGAGGGGAACCGGATACTTCCATACTGTCCCAGGTGCTCGACGCCGCTTTCGAACTTCGAGGCCAACCAAGGGTATGAGGAGGTTGAGGATCCGGCGATAACCGTCAGGTTCCGCGATGCCGCAAACCCTTCGCTGTACTATCTTGCCTGGACGACGACGCCCTGGACTTTGCCGTCCAACACCGGGCTTGCGGTCGGGCCGGGGATTGATTACGTGAAAGTAAAGGATGGAGGATGCGAGTATGTCCTGGCCGAGTCGCGTCTTTCCGGGTGCTATCCCGATGCCTCCGGTGTGGAGATTGTTGAAAGGTTCAAGGGAGCCGCGCTCGACGGTGCACGCTATCTTCCGTTGTTCGAATATTTCGCCGGCCTCTCTGGGGAGGGGGCCTTCAGGGTCGTCTGTGCCGATTTCGTAAGCACCGAGGACGGAACAGGGATTGTCCATATTGCCCCGGGATTCGGCGAGGACGATGCCGAGACAGGGCGTCTGCACGGCCTGCCGGAAGTATGCCCGGTGGATGAGGAAGGGTGCTTCACCGAGCAGGTCGGGGATTTCGCCGGTGTCTATGTGAAGGACGCTGACAAGGAGCTTGTCAGGAGGCTGAAGGAGTCGGGGAGCCTCGTCAGGCGCTCGACCATAAGGCATAACTACCCTCACTGCTGGCGTGACGACACACCGCTTATCTACCGCGCGGTATCTACATGGTTCATCAGAATAGAGCCCATAAAAGAAATGATGTTGAAGGCCAACAGCCAGATAAACTGGGTGCCGGCATACATCAAGGACGGCCGGTTCGGCAAATGGCTGGAGAACGCCCGGGACTGGTCAATTAGCCGCAACCGCTACTGGGGCAATCCTTTGCCGATATGGCGCAACAGTGCTGGGGAGTGCATCTGTGTAGGGTCTGTTGCCGAACTGGAAAAGCTCAGCGGCGTGAAGGTGGACGACATTCACAAGCATTTTGTTGACGATATAGAGATCCCGTCATCCTGCGGCGGGGAGCCTTTGAGGCGCATTCCCGAGGTCCTTGACTGCTGGTTCGAGAGCGGTGCGATGCCCTACGCCCAGATGCACTACCCATTCGAAAACAAAGAGCGATTCGAGTCGCACTTCCCGGCCGACTTCATCGCCGAGGGGCTCGACCAGACCCGGGGGTGGTTCTACACCCTTGTGGTCCTCGGCGCCGCATTGTTCGACAAACCTGCCTTCAGCAATGTAGTGGTCAACGGGCTGATCCTTGCCGAGGACGGACAGAAGATGTCCAAAAGGAAGAAGAACTATCCGGATCCCCAGGCCATGTTCGACTCCTACGGCGCAGATGCGCTGAGGCTTTTCCTTCTCGGCTCTCCGGTCGTCAGGGGAGAGGACCTCAAGTTCTCCGAGGACTCCATAAAGGAAGTCCTCAGGAGTGTCATACTGCCATTATGGAACTCATACAGCTTCTTTGTCACATACGCCAATGTTGATAATTGGACTGCTGAGGGCGATCTGGCACCTCCTGCGGACCCCGAACACCCGTTGGACAGATGGATTCTCTCGAGCATGTCGGAGATGATCGAGGAGATCAGAGACCACATGGACTCATACCAGCTTCAGCGGGCGGCCAACAGGTTCGAGAAGTTCATAGACGACCTTACCAATTGGTACATCAGGCGCAGCCGCAGGCGTTTCTGGAAGAGCCAGAACGACACCGACAAGGCAGACGCCTACAGGACATTGTACTATGTGCTTGTCACTTTCTGCAAGACGGCGGCACCTTTCATCCCCTTTGTCACCGAGGAGATATATCTGAATCTGAAGTCTTCCGGGATGCCCGGATCGGTGCACTTGTGCGACTACCCAGAATCCATCTGCAAGTATCGCGACCCCGCCCTCGAGAAGCAGATGGAGTACACAATGCGCGCGGTTTCCCTGGGGCGTTTTCTGCGTGCCCGGCACAAGATCAAGGTGAGGCAGCCTTTGCAAGAGGTCACCGTGGTGGTGGCCGACGCGGAGGCCAGATGCCTGCTTGAGGGCACCTCGGACATCATTGCCGAGGAGCTGAATGTCAAGAAGGTGTCCGTGGGGGAGAAGGAGTCCGAGCTTGTCTCGCTCAAGGTCAAGGCCGACTTCAGGAGGCTTGGCCCGAGGCTCGGGCCGAAGATGAAGGAGTTCGCAGCGCTGATCAGCTCGCTTGACGATGATTCCGTGAAAAAATTGCTCGACGGCAGAAGTGTCGTGGTCAAAGACTCCGAAGGGGCTGAGCTGGAGCTTGCTCCAGAAGACGTGAACATACACCGCGAGGAGCGCGAGGGCCTGTGTGTGGCCAACGAGGGAGACGTTACCGTGGCCTTGGATGTTGTGCTTACGCAGGCCCTTGAGGACGAAGGCTTTGCGAGGGAGTTTGTCAGCCGTGTGCAAAACACTCGAAAAGAAATGGGACTAGAGGTTGCCGACAGGGTGAAATTGTGTTATTGTATGTCTGACGCCCGATTTTCCGGTGCGGTCGCTGGTTTCAGTGACTACATTTGCAGTGAGACTTTGGCTGTCTCGCTGGATGAGGACCGCGGATTGCTGGAGGATGGTGCTGTCAGGGCGGAGATCAACGGGCATGATGTGTTGATTTCCTTGATAAAAACTGAAGCCTGAGCTTTTTTGGCTCTGACTGGAGATGTTCCTTAGTTATGGGAAATAGAGTTGTCAACTACAAGTGCGATGCCTGCGGGGTAGTAGGCGAGCTTGACGAATACTACGATTCTC
>CAZANS010000110.1:0-7461 GCA_964486565.1 uncultured Victivallales bacterium | reverse complement strand
GATGCAGGCTTGAAGCCCTTATGAAATCCCCTGCCAGAGCCGCGTCAACCATTTCCTTGATTCTCCCGGGTATGATGTTTGATGCCACGCTTACGACCCCCCTCGCACCAAGCACCATCATCGGCAGCGTGAGGGAGTCGTCGCCGCTAAGCACAGTGATATCGCAGGCATCGAGAATTGCGCTTACTCTCTCCGCGCTTCCGCCGGCCTCCTTGACGCATGCTATGTTGGGGTTGGCGCTTAATCTGGCTATGGTCTCAATGGGAATGGGTATGCCCGACCGGCCGGGGACATTGTAGAGCACGACTGGCAAGCCGCACTCGTCGGCGACTGTCGAGAAATGCCTGTAAAGCCCCTCTGGCGTGGGCTTGTTGTAGTACGGCGTGACCTGGAGTGTGGCATCGGCTCCCAGCTTTTTGGCGAGCACTGTCAGATGCACCGCCTCGGCAGTGGAGTTAGCCCCTGTCCCGGCAATGATCGAGCACCTGCCCGCCGCAGCCTTGAATACTGTTTCGATCACCTTGAGATGCTCGTCCACGCTGAGGGTGGGCGACTCGCCGGTGGTCCCTACCGGGACTATCCCGTCCACATTGGCCTCGATTTGCATCGTAACCAGCCTGGCCAGTGCATCGTAGTCAACTTTACCATTGTCGAAAGGGGTGACGATGGCCGTGTAAGTTCCAACAAAATCCATGATCAAGCAGCCTCCATAATACTGTCTGTTTATCCTGCCCGGGCACTGTAAAGGGCACCCGACACATCAAAACTTAGTCTCCACACAGGAAAAATCAACCCTCTTGGGGCAAAAGTGATGTAAAACCATCAGATCTGGAAATGAATTCTCCCGAGAAGACCTCGACCACTGGACCTGTTAGGAAAACCCTGATGGCTTCCGGAGACGAACCGTCGCCGCCGCAAAAATCCACCCGCAACAGCTCGTCGTCTATTGTCAGGAATTCAACGGGGGATCTGAAAGAGCAGAATGTTCTCAGAGCCACAGCCGCAGCTGCAATGCCTGTGCCGCATGCAAAGGTTTCGGCCTCCACCCCTCTTTCATATGTTCTTATTTGGACAGGCTCGCCCTTTTTTTCAGGCATGCTGATAAAGTTCACATTTGCTCCTTCCGGAGCAAGTTCGGTGGAGTGGCGAATTGCACGACCTTCTCTTTCAATATCCACGGAGCTGGTGTCGTCACATGGTATGATGACATGCGGCACGCCGGTATTGACTAGAAAGCCGGAATGTCTGCAGATCTCAATCTTGCGGGGCTCGCCCAGCATGGGGATCTGGATCTTCACAAGTCCGTCCGCGACGAGTTCCGTGTACAGAGATCCGGAGGCTGTGGCGAAAACCGGCGAATCGCCCGCGTTCATATGTTGCCGGGCGAATACCGCGGCGCAGCGCAAGCCATTACCGCACATGTCCGCGACAGTCCCGTCGCAGTTGAAAAAACTGACTTTTATTGTATGTCGGGGAGAGGGTCGCAGATTTCGCTGAGCCGACATCACAATCATTCCGTCGGCTCCTATGCCGCGTCTGCGTGAGCAGACAGCCCTTACCAGATCCGGACAAATCGCCCACACACCGGAGGTGTTGTCGCAGACGACGAAATCATTCCCGGCACCGTGCATCTTGACAAATTCATGCATCTAACGCGCCGGGATGATTTCTAGGTTGATCATTTCGGCTTCTGGAAAAGCCTCTCGCCGTATTTCTTGGACATCTCGTCTACGTTCTGCGTAGTGATGAGCAGATAGCGCATGTCGAATGCCTGCTGCGGATCTGCCGGAGCGGGATCATCGGGATATTTGGGTCTGATATCAGGATTGTGTGTTATGACGGCCGGGATAAGCCCGCTCTTGATGGCCGGGTACATCATGCTGATGTCTGTGTGCATGAGGCATAGCTGCGGTGTCATCTTGGGATTCTGCTCGAACTGCTTCCAGATGTTCAGTTTCGCCAAGTCGTAGGGCAGGCCGATCATGGTGATGATCAGGTTGGCCGACCTGTTCTGGTCGAAGAGCTTGTTGAAATCCTCGGCCTTCATTAGCTCCATCATCGGCATGGCGAATCCCTCCGGCGCGCCTTTCGGCCTCTGAACCGGAGGGGACTTGATCGTGACGTTGGTAATGGCCGCACCGAAACCCTCTTTAAGGCCCTCTATCAGCGTAACTTGCCTGGGGTTGTCTACCGTCTCGTCAAGGACGACGATCAGCACGTTGGCGCCGGGCTTGATCTCGGCAATCTTTTTGCCGAGGACGAAGGTGGAGGCTCTGGCGAACCTCACCTCATTCGCGATGTGCTTCTGGATGTCGCCGCTGCCAAAATTCTTGTTCAGGATTAATATTGCGCAGACAACTACACACAGCAAGAGCACTATGGCCAATGGCTTGGCTATTGCGCTGGTGTGTTGTTTTTTCGCACAAAGTATCATGCCAACAAAGCAAGCAGCCATGATCACGCCTACGATAATGTAATAAACCATCCTCTCTGCCTCCTTAGAAACTAACATTACTTAGCCCCGAACCGCTAACAAATAACGATCCGCCGATTTATAAGCCAATGGTTATTTTATCATGTTCCAGCAAAAAAACAATCCCTGTAAGCGTGAAAATATTCTTTTATTGCTTGAGCCGATTTCAAAACTCCCCGTGGCCGCGCGGCCTGCCAATTTTGGATGCGAGGTCACGCCGATGCGGAATTGGGCATACCTGCCGCGCCTGCGCTCCCAACGCGGCTTACGCGGCGTTTTGAAATCGGCTCGCTTGAATCAGAGTGATAAAGATGGGATTTCCCATATGAGCTGCAAGGCGGCATTGCCGGTGATGCCGAGACTTTTGGCGGATGTCTTGTCCACCGTGTCGGCGGATGTGTGCCAGTAGCGGTTACCCGGGCCATACTCGAAATCTATTATGTTCAATGTGGGGACTCCCCGCTGCTGGAAGGGCGTGTGGTCGTCAATTATATCAGATCTGAACATGCTGAAATACTGCCTTGTACCCTGCCTTTCTGCAATCTGGAACAGCAGATTCACGAGTCTTTTGTCCGCCCCGGTGGGCAGGGTGACCTCAAGATCCTTGTCGCCCACCATGTCGAGGACAACTACCGCAAGGCAGTCCTTGAGCCTGCCGCTGCGATCTAGCTCGGCGGCCATCCTCTTGCTGCCGAAAAGACCGTCGCCAGGAGAGTACTCGATGAAACACTCCTCCCCGTCGAAAAAGACGAATTTCAGCGTCGCCGGCGGCGACGAAGTATGATTGACAACCGCCTTGATCATGGAAAGCAGCGCAGCCACCGCGGAAGCCCCGTCATTCGCGCCTACGAAATCCGGAACCGAAGCTATCTTCTTGGTGTCATGGTGGCATGCGACGATGATGTATCTGCCTTTGTCCTTGCCCTCGATCCTGGCTACGACATTGCAGAAATCCACCATGCCGTCCGGAGTGTTCTCCGACCATCGGTAAAGCTCTACCCCAACGCCCAGGTCAGTTATGGAATTGGAAATGAACTCGACAGTCCTCGCCGCGCCGGGTGTGCCGCTGTGGCGGGGGACGATAGAGGCACCCTTCTTGAGCAGCTCGAAGGCCTCGGCATCGTCTATCGCCGGTGCAAGAGCCGGCTCACCCTCCCCCACAGAGCAGGACATGCAGATTATGGCTGAAACCAGCAGAAGCCAATTGTTGGTTTTTACCCACATTTTAAATTCCTTTATCTAGGGTTAAACCTTGCCGCTGGAACGGGGGGATATCAAGGTCCTCACTCTTGACCACGTTCGGCGAGGTCTTGGAGAAATAACCCCTCGACGGGCTCATGAACGCGAGCTCTGGCTGTTGCAAAATGCCTTCAGGTGCGGATCGCGGCCGGTCCTGCTTCGTCATCGGAGCCTCACTCTTCTCGGTCGCCTCGGCCTCGGTCAATCCTTGCAGGTAGGACACCGCAAGCGCGGTAATGAACACGCACTGGTCATACTCTGGATCTGTGTTGACTCCGGATATTATCCTGGTTTCTCTGCCGGTGAGGGACTTGACGGCCTCAAGGGCCTGCTTCATCTCCCCTATCTCGAGATCCTCGCCGCCTATCACTGTAATTATCAGCGCATCAGCCTCTGCGAGTCCTTTCCTGCCACCGAGCAGCGGGGATTCAAGAAGGTTTTCCGCGGCTCTTGCGCAGCAGCTTCCCTCCTCCGAACGGAAGGCAAGCCCTAGGCCTATCCTCGAGACTGCCTGCCTCTCGGACAGGACTGCCTTCAAGTCGGCGAAGTCCGCGGCAATCATGTTTTTGCAGCGCATCACCTCCGAAAGGCCCAGTATGCATCTCGATACTGACTCGTCAACCATTTCGAAAGCTTTTTTCGCGGGGACGTTCGAGTGGAGCGAGGAGAAGAGGATGTCGTTGGGAACAGACACCAGCACGTCGGTGTCGGGGAGCAACAGCTTTATTCCCTCCTCCGCCGCGGCCTGCCGTCCCTGCCCCTCGAACATGAAGGGAGTGGTCATCAGGAAAATTGTCGGGATCTTTAATCTTCTGGCCATTCTTCCTATCACCGGCGCACCGCCCGTGCCAGAGCCCCCTCCTAACCCGCCGGTAACTATCAGCAGCGCCGCGCCAGAGATGAAGTCCTCTATCTCCTTGCTCGTTTTGTGTGCAAACGCACGGGATCCGCGCGTCATGTCGCCGCCGCAGCCCAGCCCCCTCGTCCATTCCACTCCCACAGCGAAACTCCTCATGCTCCCGGAGTCCTGAAGCGAGCCCACATCCGTGTCGGCAATGCCCATGTCGAGCCATTTAGCCCCCCGCAGCCTAGAGAGGTGCCTCAGCGTCTTTATGCCTGCGCCGCCGATTCCGAGAACGCAGGTCTTCGGCTTGACCAGGGAGTTTTCAGGTGTCATATGACTCATGCTTTCCTTCAGGCTAGATCCTCAGCGCCTCTTTGGTTCTTTTCCATGCCGAGCGCATCATATGGTTGATGTTCCTGTCGAGCTTGCTTATTATCGAGCCTTTGTTCGAGCGTCTCAGGCCGTAGCTCAAAAGGCCGAGCAATGCCGTGTACCTCGGTGAATTGAGGGATGAGACTGCGCCTGCGAAGTTCTCCGGCACCGATTCGCCCGCCACCCTTACGGGCATCTTGAATATCTCGGCCGCGAACTCCTCAGCTCCAGGTATCAACGAGCCTCCCCCGGTAAGCACCACGCCAGCGCCGACCTTCTGCTTCAACCCCCCAAACCTCTCAAGCCTCTCTTTTACTATGCCGAACAGCTCGTTCAGTCTCATGCTGATCACCTTGTTGACCGTGTCCGCCGGAATCCTGCGCTGCCCCAGGTGTCCCGTCAGAATAAAAAAACCGTCCTTCACCTTCGAGGTGTCGGAGGCATCCCTAAGTATCTCCCTGCATGCCGGGGAGAATGGCAGCTCCAGAGCAATAGAGAGATCGTTGACTATATGGTCGCATCCGACGGCAAGCGCACCGCTCTCGTAGACCCCGGGATTATATAGCTGGATGTATTCGGTGGTCCCCGCGCCGACATCCAGAAGAATAACTCCCTGCTCCTGCTCCTCGTCACTAATTGCCGCCATAGCGGAGGCCAGGCCCGAGAATACCGGCAAGGGATAGTCAACATGTGCATCCCTGACGGGAGTCATGAGGTTCTCGATGTGGTTGCGGTCGCCGCAGATAATGTGGCAGTGGGACTCGAGCTTGTACCCTTTCTGGTCAAGCGGGGTGTCAACACGTCGGCCGTCAAGGATGAAGTGACCGGCGATGACATCCACCGTTATCTCGTCACGGGTGTGCGGGACCACCGAGGCGTTCTGGAGCGCGTCGTTTATATGCACCTGCCCCACTCGCCTGTCTTCATTTGTCACGGGAGCCCAACCAGTGCCGTGATACCCCCGGATATGATTGCCCGACACTCCCAAATATACGTTGTGGGGCTCGATCTCTGTCCCCGCCGAATCCTCGGCGTCGGAGAGCGCCTCGTTGAAGAGCTGGACAGCCTTCTGCATGTCCTGTATCTCGCCTTTGCGGATGCTTCCGTCGCTGGGCCTCTCGCCGCTGCCGAGGACTATCGCGTTGCCGCTGTCGTCGGACTCGCCTATCAACACACATATCTTCGAGGTGCCCAGCTCCACGGCTGTAACGAGTTCGGAGCTTCCGCGCTTAAGCATAATACTGTTCCAATGACACTGCCGAGGCAGATCCTACTTCAGTTTCCTCAGCTCGCTCTTGATAACCTTCTCCATGTCGTTGGGATGGCCGTCGAAGACAAGCTTCCCATTTCCGTTGAAGATGAACACCTTAGGTATCCCACTGAATTTCACAGGCCCCTTGCTCGAGGGATTCATGGTTATCGTGAACTCCAACTTGTTCTTCTTAACGATCTCCAGAATCTGCTCGTTAGTGGCCTGCTGGGCGTGCATCCCGATAAGCACCAGACCCCTCTTGCGGTACTGCTTGTCAAGTTTCGCTAGCTTCGGCAGACTCGCGATGCATGGAGGGCAGCGCCATCCCCAGAACTCAATCGCCACAACCTTGCCCTCAAGCTCCTCAAGCTTGACCTCCGGGCCGGAGATGATTTCCCCGAGCATCCACTCGGTGATGCTGTGGTCAGGGACTTCACCCTTCTTTTGCCCGAAAACCGCCGGTGCCACCAAAAGGACCACAAGCAAAACAACAAACAACGACAAAATCCTCATGACCTGCCTCCATGATTAATACTTACAAACTCAGGACGCATGCCCCATCATGCTGCACCCCCCTTAATCCGCATGCGGCCACGCACAGTCAAAAAACAAACACCACATATTCTAAGGCTTCAACAAAAAAATTCAAGGTGCAGAACAATCGGCTGGACAGAGCTGCAGAATTGCGTCAATGATATCAACGGGTTGTCCGGAGCGATCACTGCCACAACATGATTTCATCACGCTGACATGCAAAAGAAGCTGAAAATACTTCCTCATGACGCAGTTTTTCACATTCCGCCCCTTGATGTGGCATCAAAACGTAATATAGTTAGGGGCGAAAATAGCAATACCCTCGGTATTTGTGCTTGTAAGGAGAGGTGGCTGAGCGGCTGAAAGCACAGGTTTGCTAAACCTGCGTACGGGTAACCGTACCGGGGGTTCAAATCCCCCCCTCTCCGCCATGTCTAGCCTCAATTATTAAATGATCGGTGGGTTCTTCTGCACCTTAAAACATACGGCGAAGATAAGGCAGAACCCTTTTAATGTCAAGCCGCGCGGCCACGGGGAGTTTTGAAGTTGGCTCTACAAACCGAAGAATAGGCGTTGAAACCGCCAGATTGCAGGGGCATTCCCCCTCGAAGAAGTTATTCCCTAATCTTTATTAAAAAATCGCTTGACACCTTCAGTCGGCAAGTTATATTACCCACCTTTGATTCTTGTTTCATTCGATGCGGGGTGGAGCAGAGGTAGCTCGTCAGGCTCATAACCTGAAGGTCG
>CAZANS010000109.1:0-7475 GCA_964486565.1 uncultured Victivallales bacterium | reverse complement strand
GATTGATGTTTTTGGTGTCAAAAAAGGTAAATTCACGAAAGCCGGGTTAAAAACGCGATTAAGATAGGCTTTTGCAGGTAGTATAGATTTTAACAAACTGAAGGATAATAACGACACCGATAAATCTTGTTTTTTTTTCCAAGGTGATTAGGTTAATGGTGTTAAATTAAAAAACGGAGGAGTTATGGCGGCAACGAAGGCGAGGATGCCGTTGCAGATGAAGGCTCAAGATGCACAAGAAGGGGCTTATGCAGCAGCTTTTTCCAAGCACTGAGGAGGTGGAGGGATGAAGGCGAAAAATCTTTCGCCCTTACAACCGGCGTTGCATCATCATAGGCGTTCGATTCGTCTGAAGGGGCATGATTATGCAGGTGGCGGGGTGTATTTTGTGACATTGTGCGCGCATAGGGAGGCGATTGCCGCCTATGGTGGAGCGCCTTTTGGGGTTAGGCAGGGGGATAGGGATAGGGCGAGGCAAGGGGCGACACATGGGGCGAGGCAGGCCTCGCCCGAACGGGGGCTGATCGAGGAGAGGTGGCGGATTACGGCGGAAAAATGCCCGCAGATGAGTTTGGGCGAATGGGTGATAATGCCGGATCATTTCCATGCGTTGATCCGTATGCAGGCGGGGCCATTGCGGCTGGGGGATGTGATTGGCGGTTTCAAGGCGGCGGTGTCGCGGGAATGGAATAGGGCGCAGGAAAGGGCGACGCAGGCGTCGCCTGGGGGAAATGGGACAAGGGCGACACAGGTGTCGCCTGGGGGAAATGGGACAAGGGCGACACAGGTGTCGCCCGTACGGCGTAGGGGCGAGGCCTGCCTCGCCGCCTCTCCCATTGCCCCCCGGATATGGCATCGGAATTATTATGAGATGATTGTGCGTTCGGAGGAGGCGGAGCGGCGAATTGCCGAATATATCCGCATGAATCCATGGCGCTGTGTGCAGGAATTTGGCGGCGGATTGCGTGGTATCGGGAATCCGGCGCTGTGGAATGGCGAAAAGCTGGGTGTGCTGTGCAGTAGGGGAGAAAGGGCGAGGCAGGTGTCGCCTGGGGGAAATGGGACAAGGGCGACACAGGTGTCGCCCGGGGGAAATGGGACAAGGGCGACACAGGTGTCGCCCGTACGGCGTAGGGGCGAGGCCTGCCTCGCTCCCTTTCCCGATGCGGATGTATATTTTGGCGGTTGGCATTCTCCGAAAGAGAAGGAGATGCTGGATTGGCTGTTGAAGAATGGTCGGCGGGTGATAGCCTGTCCTGCCTGGGGAATCGAGGATTGCGCCTTTGCGCCTTTTGGGGCGAAGCGGGCGTCGCCCGTACGCGAGGCCCTCGAGAAAAATCGGATGCTGATTTTGGAGATGCGCGATGTATCTGGAAACTTGGCTGCGGCAGAGGCGCGCAACCGGTTTGTCATCGAGCATGCCGATGCGCTCTTCACGCCCTATGTTGCACGGGGCGGCATGCTCGAGCGGCTTTTATCCGAAATCCGCTGCGGATTTCGCATTTCTTCTGCATGGATTCCATTATCTTAAGGACGAAGGCGTGATGGCCATCATCCTGCCCCACGGCGTGCTTTTCCGTGGCGGCGTGGAGGAACGCATCTGCACCAAGCTGTTGAATGACGGTCACATTCTGCAAGGAGGAGGAGCGTTATTCCAAGCGAATCTCGATGAAGCGGATAGCCGAAGAGGGTTACAACCTGAACATTTCGCGCTACATCAGCACCGCAATCGCCGAGTCCGAGATTGACCTGGCGACGACTCACAGGGACTTGGTGAAAATCGAGCAGGAGATGCAAGCGGCGGCTCGGAAGCATAACGAGTTTTTAAAAGAGCTGGAGCTACCGTTAATACCACACGGTTCAGCGGCATATGAAAGGCGAATTTCGTGACAGATGCATAGGCCATGAAGCTGACGTCGAACTTTGAGCCCTCGATGATGCACGGGGGCGCGGGAGCCTGATGGACTTTGGAAAGCGGCTCGTTCGTGACGGCGTATTTGATATAGAGCCAGTTTCAAAACTCCGCGTGAACCGCGTTGGGAGCGCAGGCTCGTTTGGCGCGAATGCCACGCCGCCACGGGGAGTTTTGAAATTGGCTCTAAAATGATGAAAAACCCCGCCTGGGGCCGCGCGCTCAGTATTCTTTTCTGAGGTGTGATGATGGTATGCCCATATCCTCGCGGTATTTAGCTATGGTCCTTCTTGCCAGTGTCAGTCCCTGATCATGGAGGAGTTTGGCGAGTTTGAGGTCAGAGAGGGGTTTGCTGGGATCCTCCCTGGCGATGAGGTCCTTGATTTTCTCCATGACCCCGCGGCTGGATATGTTGTCGCCGTTCTCCGACTGGTATCCGCTGGAGAAGAAAAACTTGAACTCGAAGAGCCCGAATGGCGTCTGCATGTACTTGTTTGCTATTGCGCGGCTGACGGTGGTTTCGTGCAGTCCGATTTTGTCGGCGACCTGCTGCATTGTCAGTGGCCTCAGGTTCTCGACTCCGTGGTGGAAGAACTCGTGCTGTGAGTCCAAAATCACTTCTGCGATCTGTGTTATGGTGCTCTGACGCTGGCTTATGCTTTTCATAAGTGCCTTGCTCTTGATCAGTTTTTCCCGAATGTAGTCCTTGGTCTCCTGATTTGTGTTGGGATCCTCAAGGAGTTTGAGGTAGAGCTGTGATATGCGCAGCCTGGGAAGGTGCTCGTTGTTGGCCTTGAGGCTGAATTTGCCTTCCTTATCCTGAACTGTGACCTCTGGGAGGATGAAGATCGGTGAGTTTGGCGCTATCGCGGAACCCGGGTACGGGTTAAGCGTGCGCATCTCCTCGACGAGGAAGTTCAGCTCGGCCATGGAAACACCCAGCTTCCTTGCCACCACGGGGAGTTTGTTCGACGCGACATCCTCCAGGTGGTTGGCGACGAGCCTTGCTAGCTTGGAGTTTCCCTTGCCCTTTCGGCGGAGCTGGAGCAGGAGGCAGTCCTTCAGATTCTCGGCCCCTATCCCCGGCGGTTCGAAGGACTGGACGAATTCGAGGGATTTCCTCATCTCCTTCTCGCTGACCTCCGCGACCGTGGCAAGGTCAGCCATTATGCTCCTGAGGTATCCGCTGTCGTCAATGCTCCCGATGATCAGTTCTGCCAGCCTCTTCATCCTGTCGTCGGCGTCGGAGAGCCTGAGCTGTTCGAGAAGCTGCTCTTGAAGGGACTGCTCCATCGTCAAGGAATCGAAAAAATGCTGCCTTCTCTCCGCGTCCTCGGGAGTGGTCTGCAAAGATGTCCCGCTGGGCAGGAACTCGTGCCATGTGTCTGCAAGCTGCATAAGCTCTGACATCCCGTCGTCGTCAAGCTGCCTGTTCTCCTCGCCGCTGTTCTCCTTCTGGGCTGATTCCGCCTCGGAGAAAACATCACCAGCAAGATCCTCGCCGCCGGGTGAGATCTGCTCCAGAGTGGGGTTCGTCTCAAGCTCCTGAGATATCTTCGTCTGAAGCTCAAGCAGGGGAGCCAGAAGTATCTCCAGAGACTGTATCTGCTGTGGCGCAAGTATCTGTTCCTGACGCAGTTCCTGTGTCTGAGATAGTCCCTGTAAAACCATTGAAATTCCTTACAATAAAAAACTAATACGGCATGCGGCACTAGGGTATGACAACCAGCCCTGGGCAAAGATTCCCATCCGCCTCTCCAGCATTTTAATATAGCATTTTTACGCTCTCATTGCAAGGGGGTTGCGATTTGACGCGAAAATTATTCTTATTGACTGGCGGTTTCTTGGAAGAGGGATATATTTACGCAGGTTGTACAGGTCCGGGCTTCCCGGTTCAAGCAGGCGATAATATTATGGTTGAAGAGTCCGAGACATACTTTTCGGGAGAAGGCAAGACAAACAAAGCTGTGGTTTCCTTGGGCAGTCTTGCCTCGGGCGATGGTGCTGTAACAAAGTTGGGTTCCGGCAAGATACCGCGCCCCGCGCCGCGCGATGTGGACATGTCCCTCACTCCTATGGATGATCCTTTGTCGTCGGACACGATCTCGATGAAGCGTCCGGTGCCGGAGAAGGAGAGGGTATGCCTCGAACCTGAAAGAAGGCTCAAGATATTCTGCTACAAATGCGCACAGAAGCTCGACCTCACCGACATGGAGCCATTCTCCAAGATAAGCTGCCCTTCCTGCCACAGCGAGATAATCGTCCCGAGATGGTTTGACAACTATCTTCTTGAGGAGGAGTGCGGCGAGGGCGGGATGGCGAAGGTCTACCGGGGGCTCGACCTTGCCCTTGACCGTGAGATAGCCATAAAAATCCTTAATGTTGACATAGCGAGCGAGGCGGACAAGAGCAAGCTGTTCCTGCACGAGGCCCGCACGTCGGCGACGTTGAACCACTATGCCTTGCTCCCGATATACACCTGCGGGCAGTTCGAAGACCAGCCGTATATTGTTATGCAGTATATGTCCGGGGGCTCCCTGGACAAGGAGATCATGAGTCTTTCCGGCGGCGGCAATGTGCCGTTTGACAAGGCGATAAAATGGATGCATGACGCATCAGAGGGGCTGGACAATGCGAGGCGTCATGGCATAGTCCATCACGATATCAAGCCCGGGAATCTGATGCTCGACGATGATGGTGCGTTGAAGGTCGGGGACTTCGGGATTTCACAGGCATTGCACGACAGCCGGTCGGAGGAGATTTCGCGACTCACCAAGTTGTGGGTGAGCCCTGACTATGTCAGCCCCGAGAAGGTGGCCACTGGCAAGGAGACCTACCTTGGCGACATCTACAGCCTGGGGGCGTCCTTCTATCATGTTCTTACGGGCAGGACTCCGTTCGAATACGATTCATACGAGGAGCTTTTCAGGATCAAGACGGTCAAGGATCCGGTGGACATCAGAAAGCTCCGTGATGACATTCCCGAGCCTCTGGCCAGGCTTATAATGGCGATGATGTCCAGGACTCCCGAGGCGCGTCCGAGCTACCGGGATCTGATAGCCGAGCTGAACTCCTTGAGCAAGAGCATGGGAGTGTCGAAGCGGAAGGAGCCTAAGCGTAACGGATCGGCGCCCACATCAACAATTCTGAAAATTCAGAAGATCCGCACCGGTCAAGGGCCGAGCCTCTACATCCCCAGAAAGGATCCCAGCGTGTTCGGCATGTTGATGATGGTAGCGGTGGTGCTTGCGTTGGCCGCCGCATGTTTTTATATGTGGAAGAACGGGTATTTCGACCAATTGCTGGGCAAGGGAGCCACTGTTGAGAGCAGCAGGTTGGATCATTTCCCTGATATAACGCGCAATCTTGCATCCGGGAGGTGTGGCACTGCCAGTCTATTGGCTGAGCGAGTGCTCAACAGCGCCGGCATCTCGGAGGAAGCAAGGAAACAGGCCGCGCTACAGATGTCCATAGCCACTTTCCTAAACAACGACTCCGGCGCGAGAGGGAAGGCGACCATAATCGCGGAGTCTTTGAGGTCTGCCGGGACAGAGCAACACGACCCAGTGCTGTCAGTGCTGAGATACATGTCGGCAGGGCCTATAAATCCATCGAACCTCAGGGATCAGGTCGCATCCGACAGGCATCTCGCGCTGGTCACCGAGGTGGCGATATTTGTGAAGGAGGCCTATATCAAGGGCGACGAGGCTATCAAGCGCGAGGCGCAGCGGAACTTTTCCAGCAACTCGCGTCTTGTCGACAGCCAGTCCTGGGGGGTCAAGTCCTTCAGCGACAGGATCAAGGCATGGCACGACTGGCTGTTCCTTGCCTCAGACGACGCGGCATCCATGGAGCCCTTGATGCTTGCGCTAAGAGCAGTGGCCAAAACCCCTGAGAGGAAAGACCCTGAAGATGAATTTGAGGAGCCCGATCCTCCGCGTTCAGTGTCGTTTGCCCCGGCGACCAAAAGGAAGGTTGATCCCTCGCTGCAGCTCAGCATGCTCACTGCCGGATGGCTGCGCGAGAACCGTGCACCATTCGCCTCCAGAAGGCCGAAGCCATCCGACTATAACTTCTCGGATACAGTCATTCAGGAATACCTCACGGGTCTTTCGAAGGAGCATGTGGAGTTCGAGACCGAACGTGCGAATCAGGTCGCTCCGCTGAAAAACCATCTTATTGGCACAATGCTTCACATGCCATATGGCAACACGACCATAAAGCGCAGGTCCAGAACACCGGTGTCGGGCTCGTTCATGGCCAACAGGAACTTCATCTCGGTAAGGCTGGGAGGCAGCGACAAGCGTGTCAGAATTATGTGGAATGAAATACCCCCTTCCCAGTTTGTCACCTTCCTCGCACATTATGCTCGGATCCGCAGTCAGGCGACACCCAGCGGTGAGATCTCCTTGGCCAAGCAACGCCGCGAGGCCGCCTGGGAGTATCTGCGTGTAGCGCTCTTCTGCGACTGGTACGGTGGATATGACGATGCTGTGCGCTATGCCAAGCAGGCCGTGCTCGTGGACAAGGGCATCGAGGACGATGTGATTGTCTTCATGATGCGGTAAAGACCGCACGAGGGTGGCAACCCCACCGATCGCGGGGCTTTGACTTAATGACCTCATGACTGCGTGACTCCCGGTTGACGCCGCTACACCATGACTTCCCGCATCCGGCGTCATTCGCCCAGCAGGGATAGTAGTTTCTCGTGGGCCTTGCCCAAGTGGAGAGCCTGTTTTGCCAAGTCGTAGGCATTACGGTAGGTTTTAGCGTATCCTGAGATGAAGAGTGCCGCTGCGGCGTTCATGCAGAAGAAATCCCCTTCAGGGGAATCGAATTCCTCGACGAGGGTTTTTTTGACTCTTGCGGCGTTCTCCGCGGCGTTCTGCGAGCTTGCGACCGATTGGAAGGGGATTTGCCTCATTCCGAAGTCTGCTGGGGAAAGCTCATAGCTCTCGATCTGCGAATTCCGCAACTGCACAACTTTTGTCGGGCCGCATGGCGAGAACTCGTCCATGCCGAGGGATTTGTCGAATCCATCGGCCATACCGAAGGGTGCCAGCGCTGAGGGCATGCCGATGTCGCGCAGTATGCATACGAGCTGGTCGCAAACCTTTGGTGAGTATGCGCCGATGACAATGCTGTTTGTCTGGCTGCATGGCCGTGTCAGCGGGCCGACGATGTTGAAGGCGGAGGTGAAGCGCATGGACTTGATGAGCCTGCCCCATCCGGACTTGAGGAAAGCCTCCCCTGGCAAATAGCATATACCGTTGGTGTTAAGGCAGTTCTCCGCGACCGACAGCGGTGCTGAAAGGTCAAGCCCAAGAGCCTCGAGGATGTCCGATGCACCTGATACTCCTGTGACCAGGCGCGCGCCTTTCTTGGCCACCGGAATGCCGCATGCTGCGGCTATCAGAGCTGCGGGTGTGGAGCAGTTTACAGTCTTGAGCTGGTCCGAGCCGGTTCCGACTATGTCGCATACATTGCCCTTGATGGTGCATTCTATCTAGCTGGTGTCGTGCCGGTCAATCGCCTCCCATGCGCCGGCGAGCTCCTCCACGCT
>CAZANS010000108.1:0-7535 GCA_964486565.1 uncultured Victivallales bacterium | reverse complement strand
CAAGCGCCTCGAGGACAAAGTCAAGGAGGTGCGATTTTCTCAACGGCTAACCGATAGCGCGTGCTGCCTGGTGAGCGACGTGTACGACCCGTCCCCCAACATCGAACGGATATTCAAGGCTATGAACAAGGGCATGCCGGCAACAAAACGCATCCTCGAGCTCAACCCTGACCATCCTATCGTGATGGGCTTGCAGAAGGCCTACGACAAATCAAAGGATGACCCGAGGATTGCTGAATATTCAGACCTGCTCTACGATCAGGCTCTGCTTTCCGAGGGCTCGACCATACCTGATCCGGCGAGCTTCTCGAAAAGACTCTGCGACCTCATGGTGGCAGGGCTGATTCCTGATTCCGACAAGAAAGGATGACCGAAGATTGGATATCATCCTTGGGCAGCGTCCCGGGAGCACTATGGGCGAATGCCGTTTTTTTTGTGTTTGCGTATCTGGCAGGCAGAATTATTACCGCAAGGCTCTGTCTCAGCGAAGGCGCGGGAGCCGTGCTGCTGCGCCTGGTCGCGGGCCTAAACATATCTGCCTTGATTCTTTTTCTTTTTGCAGTATCCGGCGTGTTCGGGTTTATCAGGCCTATACATCTGTTGTACGCCCTTATTGTCCTTGCCGCAGGATTCCAGCTTCGCTCCCTCAAGAGCGACTTCCAACTGGTGTTGTGCCGTGAGGCCAGGATCAATCTTGCCGTGTTGATATTGCTGGCGCTGCTATTCCTTGGAGCCTCTCTTTCTCCGCCCCTCGGCTGGGACGAGATGGTCTACCACCATTCCGTTGTCCAAAGATGGATTGCCGATGGGAGACCTTTTTTCTATGCCGACCTGCCTTACTCAGCGTTCCCCTCAGCAAACTCTTTCATCTACTGGATGCTGGCCGAAAGCGGTACGGTCATAGCATCCAGGCTCTTCATATGGCTCTGCTGGTGTATTTCAATTATGCTTATCGTCGAGACATTCAGGGAATGCGGGCTCAGGGGATTCTGCTCGTTTGCGCTGGCAATGTCGTTTGCATTCTCCCAGTCCATGCTGTTTGTGATGTCCGATGCCTACGCCGAGACAATACTTGTCCTCAACACCTCGGGCATGCTGCTTATGCTGGCCAGGAGATATAGTGCGGAAGACCATGCGGCAACACGCGACGGGGGAATGGCGGTTGTCTTTCTTTGCGGGATATTGGCAGGAGGAGCTGCGGCCGTCAAGCTGACGGGCATTGTCCTTTTTACAATCCCCGCCGTTTTGATTGCATTCAAGTCTTTTGACCTGGACACGCGGAATAAAAAATATGATGCGGCCAGATCCATTTTTGTCCTGTTCGCGACAGGGGCTCTCATAGCATTGCCTTTCTATATACGCCCCCTCATGGCAACCGGAAACCCTTTCTACCCTTATTTCTGCGAATGGTTTAACGGATCGCCCGCACAGGCAGCAATGAGCGAGTTCCATCACAAAATCAGCTCGGTGAAATTCGGGCACAGGAGCCTGCCCATGTTTTTCGCCGGCCCTATGGCCATTTCTTTGAGCGACAACACCTTTGACGGAAGCTATGGATGGCAATTCCTTCTTGTCATCGGGATCGTGGTGGCTGGTTTGGTTTCAGGCAAGGAAAGGATGATATATCTGACAGGTTTTCTGGGATTGGCGATGTATGTCATCTGGTTTTTCAGTGCGCAACAGGCCAGGTTTTTTCTCCCTGGAGTTCTGACCCTATATGTCTGCGCGGGGATTTTCATCGGCAAACTACGCAGCTCATATCAAAAAACTGCGGCTTCGGCGCTCTTTGTGCTTGCATTGCTTTCCTTTCCTTGGAGGGCTTCCGGCTACTACTACTATTCGTGGTCGCAGCTTCTCGGCAAGACGCGCAGGATTGATTTTGTGCATACCGGAACGGGAGACGGTTTTTTGGAGGCGGTGGAAGCTGTGATCCACCTGACACCCGAGGACTCGATAGTCATGATGATGTTCGAGCACAGGATAATGTATTTCCCTAGGATGACGGTAATTGGAACGCCATACTTCCAGGAGCAGTACTTCACCCCGGCAGATCGTTTTACGGAATGCAAAGAGATTTTTCCCGAGTTGCTCAATAGCGGTGCCGGCTATCTGCTGGTAGCAATGTATCCGGAGGGACCCGATGTGTTGCCCGAATATGTTGATGAAAATCGAAAATTTGCTGAGCATTTCAGCAAATTGATCCCGGAGGGCAGACTCGTTGAGGTATGGAGGTCGAGAACCCACTCGCTTTTTGAAGTAAGATAAATCGCCGAGGCTTTGAAAATACCGTCCCACGGCCTATCTTAGTGGTGGTGCAATCAGTATGGAGAGCAATGCCTATCTTGAAGAGCAGGAGAAATATTTTGTTCTATGTTCTGCTGGCTGCGATATCGCTGTCAGGCTTTGCGCTGCGCTATCTTGCCTGCCGTGAGATATTTGCCGCCTGCGAGCTCAGCCACTCGCCAGGCCCCGGCACGGACATGCTGACCTACATCGAGCTCTCCACACGGATATTCCAGGGTGAATTCAACCAGGCTTTCTACTTCCAGCCGCTCTACTATGCAGTGTTTCTTCCGGCGGTCTATCTCCTTTTCAACACCACAGGTGTGTGGAACGTCTTGTTGGCCCAGAGTGTCCTTGGAGCCCTCACGGTGTGGCTCTCAGGCATCTCGGCGGCAATGCTCAGGGGCAGAAGATGCGGGATACTCGCTGCATTCCTATGCGCCTTGTCATCCATGGCGGTTTTCTATACCGCCTTCGCGCTGATCGTCACGCTTAAGGCTTTCCTTGTCTCGCTGATGATTCTCCTGGTGCTGTTGGCAATCAGGAGGGGCAAACTGCTGTACTGGGTTTTCTCAGGGCTTGTATGTTCCGCACTTTTCCTGACACGTGCGAACACGCTTGTATTCCTGCCGATAATCATTGCCATGGCATATCTCGGCGCAAGAAAAAAATCCCAGTCCCCGCCCTCAGCGCCATTGACTGCAAAGCTGTCAACCCTGTCCGCACCGATTGGCATCATCGCCGTCTTCATCCTTCCCCTGATCCCGTTCTCGCTGCATAACACCCGCGTCCAAGGCAGGATATCCCCTCCTTCCACCTCAGGGGCCGTGAATCTCGCAATCGGCAACAACCCCGAGGCCTGCCCAGCAGGGCTGTACTACACTCAGACCTCGACCTTCTGGACAGAGCATTCGGCGGATGTCCCGGTATCCTCGCGGATCATATCTTGGTTTCTCAAGGATCCTCTGGCGTTTTCCGAGCTGACATTCCGCAAGCTTCTTGTCTTCTGGGATGCGGGGGAGGTCTTCGACAACATCGCTGGCTACGACAAGATAACCGCATCCAGCCGCGTGCTCTCATTTGTGCCCATGTTCCCGACATCCTTCCTGCTCGCCTGCTCTATTGCGGCTATCGTTGTCATGGCAAAGAAGATCGTGCACGACAGAGGGGTTCTCTTCGCCGTCGCCTCGCTGCTGGCCTACTGGCTCGCCATCGCTGCATTCATCCATCTGTCTCGCTACCGTCTGGCAATGCTTCCGATCTTCGCGTTGCTTTCGGCATGCTTCCTGGACAAAGCCGTCCAGAGCCGCCGCCGACCCTGCAGTATTATCTTCCATACGGCGACTTGCATCGCTGCGTTTCTAGTTGTCTTCAACGCATATCCGTTGTACCGCCATAATATGGAGAAGCATGTAATCCGCCTCATCCAGCCGAAGGGTGTCAGGATTCCTCTGGGCACAGACATGCTGCTGATAGACAACGGGCCGAGGAACCTCGGCTCATGGCACCCCTTCCCGGTTATGCCAGGGAACACCATAGAGAAGACTTTCGCCATCGCGTCCTCCGATGCCGGAAGACCCGGGGAGTTCCATATCCAGTTGCATTGCAATTCCTTCGACCCGATACATTTCAGGCTCAACGGGATGCCGGCCACCTCGATTCCCAACCACAAAAACATGATTTTCAAGTTCCGCACGACAATACCCGCTGACGGCAGATTCGTCCTTGAGACGCTCGATGCCGCCCCCGGCGCGGCATTCGCATACCTCGACCTGCAAAGGGACTTCAGAAGGACCTCTGTCAACGAGTCGCCCGTGAAAGGGGAGCTTGTGTCGAGGATCATCATCCGCAAGCTGGACTGAGCAACTCGGCTTGACAAACCTGAAACCAGTGATATTCTAACAGCCGTCCAATCCGGAGAGACTTTTCTCCCTGGACAGATTTTATTCTCAGCTTCAATCTATTATTTTGAAAAAAAGGAACCGGATCATGCAGAAAACGATTAAAGGAACACGGACCGAGACAAATCTGATGGCAGCGTTCGCGGGGGAGTCCCAGGCGAGAAACAGATACTCCTACTTCGCGTCGAAGGCAAAAAAGGACGGATTTGTCCAGATATCCAAGATTTTCGAGGAGACCTCGGATCAGGAGAAGGAGCATGCCAAGAGGCTCTTCAAGTTCATGGAGGGCGGCGAGACGGAGATCACCGGGACGTTCCCCTTCGGGGTTGTCGGCGACACTGTTGACAACCTCATCGCAGGTGCCGCAGGCGAGCACTACGAATGGGAATCCATGTATCCGGGCTTCGCCGATGTGGCAGACACCGAGGGCTTCCCTGCCATAGCCTCTGTCTTCAGGGCGATAGCGGTTGCGGAGAAGCAGCACGAGAAGCGCTATCTCGACCTTGCCGAGAACATCCGCAAGGGCAAGGTGTTCGTCCGGGACGAGCCTGTGGTATGGCGCTGCATCAACTGCGGCTATCTGCACGAAGGCATCGAAGCTCCAAAGGTCTGCGCGGCCTGCACGCACCCGAGAGACCACTTCGAGCTGCTTGGACAGAACTGGTAGGGCCCGGCAAATCCAAGATACTTGTTTGTCCTTATATCTTTAAGGAAGGCGTGGACATCTTAATTCAGAAAAGATTGGTTTGTAAATTATGGATAAGAAGCTTGTGATAGTCGAGTCCCCGGCCAAGGCCAGGACAATCGGGCGGATACTGGGCGGGGATTATATCGTGACCGCGTCCATGGGCCATGTCCGCGACCTCCCGGAGAAATCGCTGGGGATAGATATCGAAAACCGTTTCGAGCCAGTTTATGTCGAGATGAACAAAGCACTTGTCTCTAAGTTAAGGGTGGCTGCGAGAGATGTCGTATCGGTGTATCTGGCACCCGACCCCGACAGGGAGGGAGAGGCGATAGCCTGGCACCTTCAGGAGCTTCTGAGGAAGTCCTGCAAAGGGGAATTCCACAGGGTTGCTTTTCACGAGATAACCAAGGGGGCTGTGACGAGGGCGTTCGAGTCTCCCGGGGAAATAAATGTCAATCTGGTGGACGCGCAGCAGGCACGTAGAGTTCTCGACCGTCTTGTAGGCTATCAGATCAGCCCCTTGCTCTGGACAAAGATCAAGCGGGGAGTCAGTGCCGGGAGAGTCCAGTCTGTAGCATTGCGCATAGTCTGCGACCGCGAGCGCGAGATACAGGCATTCCTCCCGGTGGAGTACTGGTTGTTCGCGGCCGACTTCGAGGTTCTAAAGCGAATCGAAGGGGCGACGGGGAAAACATTCTCCGCGAAACTTGTCAAGGTGTCAGGGGCAAAGCCAGAGATATCGAACGAAGAGCAAGCCCGGGACTTGAAAACCCGCATCTCATCCCTGAGTGACTTCTCCATCGCCTCGGTCGAGACCAAGCCGATCATGCGAAACCCATCCCCCCCCCTGATAACAAGCACGATGCAGCAGGCCTCGGGATTCTCCGCAAGCCAGACGATGCGGATTGCGCAGCAGCTCTACGAGGGTGTGGATGCCGACCGCGGGGAGGCCGGCGGCCTGATAACCTATATGAGGACCGACTCAGTCTCTGTATCATCCGAGGCCCAGCATAGCTGCAGAAGCTACATAGCCGCGAACTTCGGCTCTGAGTATGTGCCCGAGAAACCGAACTTCTACAAGAGCAAGTCCTCGGCACAGGGCGCCCACGAGGCGATCCGCCCGACTGATGTGTCGCTCACGCCAGAGAAGGCCGCGGCATTCCTGGACCCACAGCAGCTAAAGCTCTACACGCTCATCTGGAAACGCTTCGTCGCCAGCCAGATGGCACCGTCTAGGATGCAAAAGACGACAGTTGACGTTGATGGGGGCGGAGGTGTCTGCACCTTCCGGGCGGAGGCCACTGAGATCGTCTTCCCTGGATTCAACATTCTGAAGGTCGCTAAGGCCGACGAGGAAGAGGACATGTCGCCAGGGATACTCAAGGCGCTCCAGCGCGACGACAAATGCAAGGCACAGGAGATCAACACGGAACAGAAGTTCACCGAGCCTCCGCCACGATTCACCGAGGCAACCCTTATCCGCGAGCTCGAGGCAAACGGCATAGGAAGGCCCTCTACCTACGCGACGATAGTCAGGACGATCCAGAGCAGGGACTACTGCGACAAGAGCAGGAAAGGGCAGTTGTCGCCCACGAAGTTGGGATTCGAGATATGCGACTATCTTGTGGACAAGCTCCCGGAGCTTTTCGAGATAAAGTTCACCTCCGAGATGGAGACCAAGCTGGACGAGATAGAGGAAGGGAAAGTCGAATGGAGGGCAATGCTCAAGGACTTCTATGACAAGCTGTCAACCTGGCTCAAGGATGCGAAATTCGCAAACGCGCCAGAGACGGGCTCCGCCGGGGAGCTGGTTGCGCTGCTGAGCCAGATATCCCAGTGGGACACTCCTGAGAGACGGGACAAGCGTGTGCTTGACGACTCGAAATTTTTCGAGTCAGTGAAACGCCAGTTCGAGAGCGACGGGAAGTTGACGGAGAAACAATGGAAGGCGCTGCTCAGCCTCGCTCTGAAGTACAAGAGTCAGATGCCGGGCTTCGACAGCTTTGTCAACGACAGCCGAGTCAGCAAGGACATGTCCGTCGCGGTACAACGCATGGAGGAGAGGGATGATGCCGGAAGGAGGCAGCAGGAACACATGGCGAGCGACAAGTTCAAGCGCCTGTCGCAGGTTTTAGAGCTGATGGCCGCAGTGAAATGGGACGAGCCCTCGAGGAAGGGGTTCAGGACATACGACGACGGCAAGTTCTTCAGCTCACTCAAGAAGCAGTCCGATTCCGGCAGGGCACTCTCGGAAAAGCAGATGGAGGCCCTGAGAAGGCTGGCTCAAAAGTATCTTGACCAGCTCGAAAGCCCAGAGACAGCAAAAGAGGTTCTGGGAATCAACGGCACCGACGTTTCATCGGCCGCGGCTCCCGAGACGGAACCCAAGCCCGAGATCGAGGATGCCATCACGAAACTCTCTGCCGTGACAGAATGGGCCGAGCCATCTAAAAAAGGCAGAAGGGTATTCGACGACAAGGAGTTCTTCGGCTCGTTGAAAACACAATACCAGCAGAGGCACTATCTCAGCAGCAAGCAGGAGTTCGCTCTGAAGAAACTTCTGGCAAAATATACCAAAGAGTGAATTCCCATGATTGACAGCATCGAAAGAGAAGTCCTGCGTCCTCACGGAATCCGGCCGGGGAAAGACGTTTTTTCGTCGC
>CAZANS010000107.1:0-7614 GCA_964486565.1 uncultured Victivallales bacterium | reverse complement strand
ATCCCTACCCCCCCGATTCGAGGGGCTCCGGATCCTCAAAGGAGAACACTTTCTCGTTGTCGAAATAGTACTCGACTTTGTTGGCGACTCTTCTTGCCTTTATATAGTACCATGCCCCGTGCACGTCTCGTCCTTTGGCGATGAGCGGGTCGGAAATCTTCCGCACGTTGCCTTCGCGAATCCTGGGGCTGAGATACTTGTCGGTGCTGTCCGTCAGTTTCGAGTCGCGGAGGAAGAGTGTGAGCTTCTGGCTGTGGTTCGGATCCCACCCGCTGCATATGAATGTATAGCCCGAAGATGGATTGTACTCACGGTTCATGACCGTCAGATTCAGATCCCCTACGCGGTCGTACCATTCATTCCCGTGCCGCATCCCGGCGTATATCTCGATGCAGAAATCACCTTCAATTTGGTACTTGGCCCAGAGTGACGCGAGGTCGTCCGCCGATTCCCCGTTCATGTGAGACCACCTCGGGTCGCATTGGAAACGGTTTATCACCTGCCATGCCCCACCGTTGCGCATCCATGCGTGAGGTGCCTCGGAGAAGTGAAAGTCCATAACATCGCTTCTCACTGCCTGGAGTGTGGCAAGATGGTTGTCTGTGAAGCCCTTGACATAGATTCTTGATTTCGAGAGCCTGTCCGGCAATGTAACATTGAAGAGCAGGCCGTTGTCGGTCTCGGCCCACGCGCAGAAGTCCTCGATTGTAAGGGAGATTCTTCTCTTGTCCTGCGGTATGTCCTTGAATATTTCCAGAAGGTTCTCGCTGGCAAGCGGGGTTTCCGTGCCGCCGAAAAAAAGCTCGATACCAGAGGCTGAGTTGCGCAGTATGATCTCTCCTTTGTCCGATCTTGTATTGGCACCGATATGTACCTCGGCGTTCTCCACAAATGGCATGTCAATCTTTAATTTGCCGAAAAAGTCGCTCTTGTGCCAGATTACGGCGTTGTCTTCGGTGTCCCTTATCCATTCGCCTGCCGGGCTGGCCCAATGGCGCATGAAGGGGTCGTTTGTGAAATGCTGGTTCTTCTCGGGATTGTCGGCGGGGATTGCCTCGGGGGTGGAGCTGATGTTTATTCCTTTTATGTCAAGCTCACCGCCCTGTGCGAGAAACACGCCGGCGGCACCGCCTAGGGCCTGCGGGAGCTTCACGGTCATCCTCAGCAATCCATTGAAATAAAGCCTCTGCAGGCCGCATGTCTGGGAGACGATCTTGAGTGATGCAACCTTGCCTTGCGCGGATGGCGGCAATTCCGTCTCTGCGAGCGTCACCGGCGCGGCATCATTGTTTTCCAGTCTTTCGTAGCGCAAAGCCTGTTTTGTCTGCTGTCTGTGCAGCACAAGCCTGTGGTACGGCGATGATTTCCCCTGCCAACCGGAGATTATCCCGCATTTAAAATTGTGCGAGACCGGCAGGAAAGCCATCTGCGAAACCGCCACTTGATCCAACTTGCTGCCAATTGCTAAATGACGATCCTGTTTCGACTTTCCGGGGAAGAGCTTCTCCTCGTGGGTCGCGCCCCACAGGCGCTGCCACCAGGAAGGCTGGCTGATCATGTCGCCGCTTGAGTCAACTATATGCAGTTTTATCTGGTCCGTCGTTGACAGGTTGAGCTCCCCGAGTGATTCTGCCGTGACATCGTCGAAAATAGCGATGTCCTCTGAACTAGTGTACAGCCCGAACTGCCCCCCCGGGGGCAGGGGCATGGCAAGCTCCATCACCCGAGTGCCGTCAATATAAGCTGCGACTCTGCCGTCCATGATCTCGACCCTCGGCATGAACCACTGTCCCGGCGGGACATGCAGCTTGACGGCCTTGAGCATTTCAGGGTCATGCCCCTCGCGATGCCTGGACAATATCGCGAAAGTCTCCCCTCCAGGGAAAACTCGAAGCGTAAGAGTGTGGAAATCGCTCTCGTCCTGGATGTAGAATGCCAGTCCCGAGTCGCCTTCCGCAGGCAGCACGGATGCCTGGAGAGAGTAGTTGTTGTGGAAGGGATAGCCCGCCGCAATCAGCCCGGGGGCACCAGCCCCCTTGATGCTGTAGAAATTTGAGCTCCTTTCCGGCTGGAGCGGGCTGGACTCGATTTTTTTTTGCTTCGTCTGCTCCTTGGCGACCTCGAGGGCCGTGTGGACATGCCACTCGCCTGAGAGGACTTCCCAGTTGTCCAGCGGGTTCTCTGACTCCTCCTCGATCATGAAGTCGTCATGGAAAAAGAATTTCGCGGTCTGCTGGAACCTCAAGTTATCCCCGGGTGCCGAAGCCTCCGGAAGCGCGAAGGAAAACGGCACGAACGGCGGACGAACCCGGCATACCTCAACGTCGTTGATGAAAAACTTCCAAGAGTGCCGCGATATCTCAAGAACACACCGGGCATCCTTAACCGGCTCCCCAGGCGGACTGCCCACCCCGAGAATGAACGGAGAGGGGAGCTGATCCCCTTCGCCCCGCTCGAGAGCCGCCGAGACACCTTTTTGCCCGATTCGGAGAACACACTTTAACGCGCCCTCTTTATCCCCCAGCCGGAAGGACATCCCTTTCCCGGGGATCCAGTCCTGTGTGAAACAAAACACCCCCTCGTTGCCCGAGGTCTCGCCACATAAGGAGAAAGCCTCCGGAGCTCCTTCCTCTCCAGATGTGCATGAAAACAAGAATAAAATACACACCACGGCAACAGACATCAATATGCCCGTCAATTTGCGAATCTCGCAAATCGGCTCTCTAACCTTCACTTTCATAGCCCGCCCTCATTGTCGAAAAATCCCGCCTCGACAGCCAGATTCCCACCAAAGGGGTCGCTAGGGTTGTTCTTATGGCTGTACACCATATATCCCGGGATGAAGTCGTACATGTGGTTCCTGGCGCAGTGCAGGCCCCATTGCAGTCCTGTCTGTATGACCACGGTTTTCTCCGGGTTCCATGGGCTCTGGCGTAGCAGGAAGAGTCCTTTGCCTTCTGATGGTATGCGTTCATCCCCGACGATGAAGTTGCCGTCAGTTATTCTGACCGGGGAGTCCTTCAGCACTTCATCAATCTTTTTGCTTGTCTCTGGCCCGGCGAAAAGGAATATGTTGAACTTCTCGAAGTCCTCGGCGGTGAGCTGATCCTCTTTTTTCACCCTCGGCATGGCATTGGCGAAGTTTTTCCACTGCGACACGGCAGTATTGAAGACTTCGTCGCCGCATCCGGCATTGACAAAGATGAACGGCTCCAGGAAGGCATCCTTGACGGCCCCCCAGTGAAATGGCTTCCTGTCGTTGGCGAAATCTGCCGTCTCGACGACCTTTATGCTTGCGGGCACCTCCAGGGGATAATCCCTGATCCCCGGGGGCATCCTGTTCCTGTCGAGGACAAGGGCTTTCACCCCAGAAGCCTCAATTGATATATTGCCGTCCCGAGTCTCCACCTTGAGCCTGGCCGGCATGGAGGGACTCTCGTACCCAGTGATGAAAAGCCAATGCGCACGGTTGTAGGAAGGATGGTAGGACACGAACTCGAAGGTTTCAGGCGTGCTTCTGCGAACTTCGCGAAACCATTCCGCAAGAGCGGGTCTCTCGAATACGAACTTCTGGATCCAGTGGTTCGCGTCGGGGATCTCGGTGTACTCGAAGTTCTCGTTTGGCGGCGAAATCAGCGTGTTCATGTGCCTTGCCTCCTCGACTTGGATCAGGCTGTCGGCCGAGCCGTGGAAAGCCTTTATCGGGATATTGGCGAGGTTAGGCAGGTGGGACGCTGCGAACTCGCGGTCAATCAGCAGCCTCTGATATCCGGGCACCTTTTCCGGGTCGAGCTTATGCCAGAAGTAGAAATCCCCCCTGCCGGAGATGACCACCAACGCGGCGAACAGGTGTGGATGGTGGGCTCCAACCGTCCATACGCCCATACCCCCCATGGACATCCCGGTGAGGATTATCCTGTCATCATCCACCGGGAAGCGTTCCTTCATCTCCTCTATCACCTTCAGCACATCCCTTTCCCCAATGCCCTGGAAGTCGGTGTTGCCCCTCGCGAATGGCATCACCATGAACGCATCGAGCTTGTCCGCAAGCTCAGTCAGTCCCCCCGGGGGAAGACTCCAGTTCATGATGTTCAGGGAGGGGGAATAGCCATGAAGGTAAATTATCAAGGGGTAGCTTGTTCGCTTGGACTCTCCTGCGGCGGCACCTTCAGAGGGATCGTTGAGCCGCCCAGCCAATCTCTCGGGGATATAGCGCACAAAGGGCTGGAACGAGCCGTCAATGTCGTCGTAGAAAGCCTCCTCTGCGATACCTGTGCTGAGCTTTGTCGGCACGCCGGCGGACAGCGACTCCGCCAATCGGTTAACCTCGTGCAGCTCTTCTCCGATGAACGACAGAAGTTGCGGGGTATGCCTGTATGTCGCCAGCGCAAAACGAATCTTCCGCACCTTGAAGTTCAACAGCGCCCATTCGTCGCGGAGCCTGGTGTCGGCAGGGGATTGCATGAACTGCCCCTCGAAGCGTACCAGGGCACCCTCGATGTCCTCGACCTTGGGTGTCACGTCGTTCGACACCAGAAGCAGCACCAGGACCGCGCAAAGTGCCGTCCTGAGCGAATTTTTTATAAAATTCCGCATCGTCGCCTCACTCTTGCCGGAGCCCCGGATTCTACCGAGTCTTCGGCTTGAAAATAAAATGTCGAATAAGTAGCCGGAGAAAGTTTACCTCTGTCCCGGCGGCAAAGTGTTCTTGTCGGGATTGATCGCGTCACGGCTGTTCAGCAAGGCCGTGGCTGGCGGCACCACATCGCCCTCGAGCAGAGGGTCACCGGTCTTCGTCATCCATTTCTTCAGACGCGCCTTCATGTCCTCAATGACGTGCGGGCATTCAGGCTTGGATATCAGGTTGTCCTTCTCGTTTGGATCCATGATCAAATTATAAAGAGCCTCCTCCACCGGGGCGATCTGTATCCATCCGTTTTCCATCCATGTCCGTTTGCAGAATCCGTCGTCGCAGTTCGGGAGCACCGGGGCGGATCTCTTGTCGTAGCGCCTGATGTACTTCCAGTTCTTCGTCCTTACCGACCGGATGGGCTCGAAGGCCGCATGATAGTTCACCTCGGCGAAAATCTCCTTATGTATCTCCTCAGCTCCACCTTTCACGAGTGGAACCAGCGAGCTGCCCTGCAGCCAGCCCGGTTTTTCAACGCCCAGCATATCGCATACTGTCGGGAAGATGTCCAGGTGGGTAACCATCGCGTCGGATACTTTACCTCCCGAGAAGCCGCCCGGGCCGCGCATGATCAGCATCACTCCCGTACCCGAATCCTCTAGATTGCACTTCATCCGAGGGAAGGCTATACCGTGGTCCGTGGTGACGACCAGCAAGGTGTTGTCGCTGAGATTGTTGGCCTTGAGGGCATCAATCACCACGCCCATCTTGCGGTCGAGGTCCCTCGCGGACTGTTTGTAGCGCGCCATGTCCTCGCGGTTTTCCGGAGTGTCCGGGAGAGGGGAGGGGGGTAGGCAGTACCTGGCACTGTCTTCAGGATGCTTTTCAGGAAATTCCCTGTGAGTCTCGAAGAACCCGACCGAGAGGAAGAAGGGCTTGTCGTGCTTTTTCGAAATAAACACCGCCGCCTGCTCCTCGGCTTTCGCAGAGCCGCCCAGATATTCGTCATAGCCGATAGTCTTCCATGCATCCTCGCCATGGGCGATATGCTGTATCCCGGACAAGGCTGAATGGTAGCCATGGCTCTTAAGTGTGTGGACAATGTGTCTGCGGTAGTCGTAGAGCGAGAATCCGCGGTGGGCCAGCCCCAGCATCCCGTTGTTGTGCGGGCTCTCGCCGGTCAGCAGCGCGGCACGGCTGGGCGAGCACGTGGGGTTCACCGTGAACGCCTGCCTGAACAGCACGCCTTCCTCCGCCAGCTTCTGTATGTTCGGAGTGGCAATCGCATGCCCGTAGGGTTGGACATAACGCCCGGTGTCGTGAGAGTGCATATAGATGATGTTGAACTTCTTCATAACTCCAATACTTGTGTTTGCTATCCGACATCCAGCCCGGAAGGCGCGTCGGCGTCCAGAGTCACCAAAGTAAGCTTGCCTTCCTGCTTGGCGGCCAGCAGCATCCCGTTGGATTCGATCCCGCGGATACGCGCAGGCTTGAGATTCGACACCACCACGATGTTTTTGCCTACCACTTCCTCGGGTGAATAGTGCTCCGCTATCCCGGCGACAATCTGCCTGTTTTCCGCCCCGATGCTGATCTGCAGCTTCAGCAGCTTCGTCGTCCCCTCCACCCTCTCCGCCTCCAAAACCTTCGCTGTCTTAAGCTTCGCCTTGAAAAACTCGTCAATCGTGATGCAGCCCTCCGGTATCTGATCCGTATCCTGCTTCTCAGTCATATTCTTCTCTTCCTTCTTTTTGTCCGTCTGGATTCTGGGGAAAAGCCCCGTCGTGTCCGAACATTCCGCCCCAGGTGTCAACGCCCCCCAACTTTTCAACCTGCCTATGTCCGGTGAAATATCCTTCAAACCCAACGATTTGCGAAGTTCGCACATCTTCCCCGGCATCACCGGGAAAAGCAGCCCTGAAACCACACGCAAAAGCTCGGCGGCAGTGTACAACACAGTCCCAAGCCTCTCAGCATCCCCATCCTTAACCAGCTTCCAGGGCGCCGACAGCTCGATATACCTGTTCCCGGCCCTGACCGCGTTCAGCACCGACTCGATCCCGCGGTCAAGCTTCATCCCCCTTATCGCATCCTCCATCTCCGAAACCGCCCGAGCGGCCGTATCACGCAGTTCAATCTCATGCTCCCCCATGTCCCCCGGAACGGGCACATTGCCACCGCACTCACGCATGATCATCTTAAGAACTCGGCTCGCAAGGTTACCAAGGTCGTTCGCAAGATTGCTGTTGTACCTGACCACGAAGGCCTCCTCCGAGAACGAAGCATCCTGGCCCAGCGACATCTCCGCTATCAGAAAAAATCGGAAGGGGTCAACCCCGTACTTCTCAGCCATCTCCATCGGATTGACCACATTCCCCGCGGACTTGCTCATCTTGCTCTGCCCAGTCAGCCACCAGCCGTGCGCAAATATCGTCTCGGGCATCTCAAGACCCATCGCCTTCAACATCGTAGGCCAGTACACCGTGTGTGTGGTGAGAATATCCTTGCCTATCAGATGGCACGACACCGGCCACCATTTTGCGAATTTCGCATCGTCGCGCCTGTAGCCCACAGCGCTGATGTAGTTGACCAAGGCGTCAAACCACACATAACACACGAAATCACTGTCGAAAGGCAGCTCTATTCCCCACGACAGACGCGACTTGGGCCTGGATATGCATAGGTCCTCGAGCGGTTTCCTAAGGAATCCAAGGGTCTCGTTCGCACGGAAAGCAGGAAGTATGAACTCCGGGTGCGACTTGATGTAGTCTATCAGCCAATCCTGATAGCTGCTCATCTTGAAAAAGTAGTTCGTCTCGATGATCTCATCCGTCTCACGCCCGCACTCAGGACACACCGAGACACCGTCACCAAGATCCCTCGACGTGAAAAACCGCTCGCACGTCACACAGTACCTCCCGCTGTAGTCGGCCTTGTATATCAACCAGCGGTCGTAAAGATCCTGCAGTATCTCCCGGACT
>CAZANS010000106.1:5551-7657 GCA_964486565.1 uncultured Victivallales bacterium | reverse complement strand
AACGAGAAATGGATTCTTGGCCGGGTGTTGCAGGATAGGCTCAGGGTCAAGCTGGGGAGTAGAAACCCGGCTTACCGCAAAATAATTATGGACATATGCGAGTTTTATCTGGGCATGGGTGAGTTTCATCCTGATTTGCATTTTACTCTATTTTTTATTTCCACAGGGGAAGATGCAATGGAGGTTTACCGCGATTACTGCCGCATGATGGAAGGGGGGCATGAGATTGTCGGCAATACTGCCGTTCGCAACAGGAACCTCATGGAGGAAAGGCTTGGGGTTGGCAGGGTCATGCCATGGCGCGGTGCGGAGATGCTCTACAAGGTTCAGGGAGGGGAGACGATTGTGATGATTGCCGCCGAGGGTGATCACGCATATTTGGGAATATTCCTGTGTGGGAGCAAGGAGCTTGTTTTTTACAGGCGTGAAATGTCTTCAGGAGGTGAGCTGGAGCAACTTGCGAGTGTCGAATTTGAACTTGACAAGTCAAGCGATCTGTTGAGAGGGACCTATTTTAACCCGCCATACTTCCACGCATCTTTTGCTTCCGATCAGCTTCTTGTGTCCACGTTCAACGGAATCTATGTAGTCCCGAAATCCTCCAGTGGGACAAAAAATGTGTTGTTGTTGAATACCGGCACCGGCCTGCCTTCGGACTTTGTACAGAGTGCCGCGTCCTGTGGTGACAGGATTATTGCGGTGGTCGGCGGGAGGAGGGGGCTTGAGAAGAACTCAATAATCTACGTCGAGCCTACCTATGTCGTGGAAATTACTCCTGGAAGCTGGAGCTGCAAGACTCTGGCGAGCACGATGGCCAAGGACAGAGGAAGCCTGCCCTTCGCGTCTCCCTTCACTGTCGCAGATGTTGTGGCGGACCAAGACAGGGAAAGAGTTTTGATGCTTGTAGGCTACCCGGAGGCTCCATACGGGGGGCTTTGGGAGTATAAGCCGGAAAAAGACGCTTGGAGGAGCTTATGGGTCAGCACCAGCCCCCTGATGATTTGCGATGACAATATCTCCTGGAACGATGGCAGGCTTATTGTCTCGACTTCGAGCTCTTGCTATGAGTTCTCGCTCGAAGATGACAGCATAAAAATGATAATCTCGGCGCATCCGAGAGATTCTCTGAACAGCAAGCTTAAGCCCATAGCCGGGATGAGCAGCATTGGCGGGACGCAGCGTTGTGTGGTAGGTGATGAGGTGTGGTTCGGCAATAATTCATATCGTCGCAGGCTCGAAAAGCAGGAGCTGGAGCATTTTGAATTTCCCAAAGAGGTCAGGCCTGTCACCTTCATCAGGAATGTCGGAGGTGAAAGGATTCTTGTCGGTGGTGGCAATTCGGCTGTGGCGGTGTTGTTTCTTGGAGAGGAAGGTAACAAATGAATATGAGGGGAATAAATTGATTGATCGAGAGGGATTGGTTGGAGAGAGCTGTGCTGTGCGGGAGTTTCTGCGGGATCCTGTTTCGGAGAGATTTTCACCAGTAGTTGAGGAGCATATTGGTATGGTTAGGAAGCTGGCGTACCGTATACTTTTGAACGAGCACGACGCGGACGATGTGACGCAGGAGACTTTTATCTCCGCGTTTCATGGGATTGGTTCCTTCCGTGGTGGTTCACGGTTCAAGACCTGGTTATTGCGGATAGCGCACAACAAGTGCTGTTCTTTGCTGAGGAGCAGGAGGAGGCGCAGTCATGAAAGTCTTGATATGCCTGGGATTTGCCTCCGTGGTCCTAAGAGCCTGCATCCTGACAGCAGGATGAATTCGTGCGAGGCTCATGATCGTATCCACCGTGCGATTTCCTCGCTTCCCGTGCCGCTGAGGGCGGCGTTGGTGTTGATTTCGATTGACGGGACGCCGATAGAGGATGCGGTATATATTCTGAAGTGCAACAGGGCGACGGTGTACTGGCGTCTTCACAAGGCGAGGAAGCTGGTCAGGAGGGCGCTTGATGCGGAGGATGTCAATGTTTCAGCATTGTCGCAATGATTTTACTGTTTGGGATGCTGTGCGAATGCTTTGGAATTTATTTTATGTAGCAGGAGAATTGTGATGAAAAGAGACGAGTTTGACGAAGTTTTGAGGGAATGGGATGCCGGCATGGA
>CAZANS010000106.1:0-5541 GCA_964486565.1 uncultured Victivallales bacterium | reverse complement strand
CGGGAAGGCGAGGGAAAGCTAAGGCGAGAGATTATGAACGGCCTTGGCAGGCCGCATTTTGGCGAGCTTGGTTCCCCCGGATATTTTCTTGTCCCGAAAAAGCTGGTGTATGTTGGCGCGGCCGCGGCGGCAATGGTTGTTTTTGCCTGCATTTTTTTGTTTGATTTCGGCGGTGGTGTGGGAGTATCCAATGGTTATGACGAGGGGAAGGTGTCTTTGACTGCGGAGGAGATCCAGGGTTTGAGGAAGCTTGCCTCCGAGATATCTGTGCTTTTCCCTGAGGGAGTCAGGTTGATCTCCTTGGTGAACGACGGCGAGGTCCTGATATCCACCGACGGCAGGAAGGGGGTATCGGATCTGGAGGGCAGTGTGCTGATAAGATATGTGGTGTTGAAGCGCAATGAAGGCGGGAGTGTCTGGGAGAAGGTCCACTCCACCAGCCTGATCGCTGCGGACGGGGAGCCTGTCGAGCTGGAAGGGACTGACAAGGGATATATCTGGGCCTACCCTGCGGGCAATGATGTCTATGCGATAGAAAGTCGCATGAAGATGGCGATTGGGGGGGTGCTAGCGTCAGTCTCGACTATTCCGGGGGGCAGCAGTTGCGTACTCCGCAGCGAGTGAAGACTGTCTTTGAAAACGATGCCGAGTACAGGATATACCAGGAAATGGTGAGGATTTAGTAATGTCATATCAGGCATTCCCAAAAGTTTTGAGGTTAGCAGTCGCCGTTGCCGTGTTGTGTTTTTTCGGGACCGTGGGGCTGGTAGCGCTGCATGCAGGGGATGAATTGTCAGCAAGGAAGCCTACGGTAGGCCTTATAGACGTTGGAGATGACAAGGCTTTTGGTGATTTGTTGTTTGCCGAGCTTTCTAAGGATGATTCGATATTGCTTGTGGAGAGGGATAGGTTTGCCCTTATACGGCGCGAACATGAATACAGCTCGGCCTCCGGAGCTGCCAATATCGAGCTTGGGCAATTGCTCAAGGCCGACGGGTTGCTTTTCATCGAGCCAGCCGGAGGCATGCTGCATGCTGTGCTGGTGGAGACCGCGAGGGGGAAGAGGATATTCGACCTTGCGTTCCCCGCTAAGACACCAGCAGAGTCTATTATAAGTATGATGAAAGGCGAATATCTGTTATGGAAGGAAAAACTAGTAACGCCTGCGGAGTCCAGGATATATGTTTCTTTGATGCCGGCTTTATCAGGGAACGAGATATCGAAGACTAAGGGAGCGGAGAAAAGTATCCTGCTTTTCAATACACTGTTGAGTATGCTATTGAGACGATCAGAGAATATTTTTGTTCTTGACAGATGGCATCTTGATTCAGTATATCTTGAAAAGGGGATCGCCTCCCGGGAGGGTGAGGATGAAATTGCCGGCACAGACTATGTCATACGAACCAGGGGAACAATTGAGGGAGACATGCCTGTGATTGAGCTTAAGGCAATTTCTGCGCGGGGTGGAGAGGAATGGAATCTCACTTACCAGCTTGAGCCGGGTATTGAGACCAAGTCAGCCGAAGCGGCTGCAGGGCATCTTCTGGAAGCATTTTCAAGAGGAAATACCCGGATACAGAAGACAAACCCCAAGAAAGAAGCGAAATATTTTTATGACAAAGGGTGTATGTTTATTAATTCAGGGGAAGCGTACATAGCAGTTAAATATTACGGGATCGCCTACCTGCTCGATCCGCAATATAAACACGCTCTTATACATGCAACTGTGAGATATCTTGGAAGTCGAGCTAGTTTCAGATATGTGAATGGGGAGCCTCGAGTTGCCTGGGCATCCGCAATGCCAGAAGAACCTTTCAGTGTTGCAGAATACATGCAGATGATAAGGGCTCTGACTATGGTGATGAACCTTGAGACTAGAGGGTCTTCATTGCTATCGTATAATTCTCGTGTAACCTTTTACCCCTATACTTTTTTGGCAGAATCCTATGAAAGGTTCAGTGCTGTCGAGATAGATGAGATTAAGGAATGCCGAAGGGCTTTGCTGAATACCTTTCGACGGTATGTTGAGTATAAACTTCTTGGAACTACGGAAAGCCAACGAATAGACCGATTACTGTATTACTCGCCAATACTTTTCGAGACACCGGATGAGTGCATAGGAGAGATTGCTTCTCTTATCAATCGTCTTTCCGAGCTTGATAGCATACCATCTCTTGAAAGGTTCGCAATGTCTGGATATTGGAATAGGCAGGATACTCGCGCGGCTTGGTTAAAATTCATGGAGGGACTTTTCAGGGAAGATTCCAAGCAACTGCAGCTGTATTCGTTGAAGGCTTTAGCGAGTAGGTACGCCCCCGATCGAATGGGGTCTGAAGGGGCTGATGTCGGAGGCAATGATGCAGTAGTGCGGATGGTCAAATGGTTGAATGACGATGCCAATTTCGATTGGCTGCTGCGGAATCCTTCGGACTTCGATGGTTGCATGAAGATACTTTTCGATAAATTGATTTACTTTGATACTGACTTCCAAGCCAGATCCATAGGAGAGGTGTGCTTGAAGGCTATCGAGCGCAAATTTGAGGTGGAATTGAATGATACACGCTGGTATGCGAGGATGTTTTTGGCATATATTAGAGAAAGGTATAAGAGGAATGCCCGTTTGAAGGGATCCTCTGGGGAAATCGCAGTGTTGAAGAAGCTTGTGGAGGATGGCTGGGCTATTTTTTCGAAGGATGTTGGTAACATTGCAGAGCTGAAGGAGCTATTTACGAACAGCCTTGCGACCTTCCCTGAGTTTCAAGGCTACAACGCCTGGCGAATCGAGGCTGTTGTTGGCAAAAAAGCTATTGAGGACGAAGTTGTCTCTGGCGGGAGTGGGGAATTGCTGCACGAGATTGTTCTTTCAGGATTAGACTACAAAGGTCGGGTGGAGATGCTTTATGATGAAGGCAGTGTATGGTTTGTAGCCTACACTTCACCCGGTTATAGGATTGTCAGATTTGATCGTGACGCCAAGGTCGTCAATGATGTACATATACAATCCTTAGAATCATTTAGCATGATTGGACTGAACCGGGAAGCGGGGTTAGTGAGATTTAAAGACTATTTATGCATTCCCGGTGATAATCAGATCCTGCTTCTGCCTGTTAGAAACAGTGCGCCATATTTTGACGTTTCTGGGATAAAAGTCCTTGACCCACGGATTGGGGATTGGACTCTCGGAGCAGGCGACGGCGATGACAGGGGAAAAACAATCACCAGCATTTCTGGTAGCGACAAGCATTTGTACATTGGTGTTTCCGAAGGGGTTAAGACGACATACGCGGGAGCGATATTCCGTTGGGATCCCGGATCGGGTGATTTTGAGAGGGTATGTGCGTCGAGCTCGCCCGGTGGCACTCCGCTTGACGACTGCAAAGCATACGAGGTAGTGGCATGTTCGGATGGAGTGGAGGAAGGAGACATGTTTTTCTACGTGTCAGCCGATCCCCCGTTATCGGGGGTATGGAGGCAGGGAGGCACGGGGGAATTCAAGCAGATGGAGTCTTGTACGTATTTCAGCTCTGAAATGAGCGAGTTTTCGTCGCCCTTCCAGTATGATGACGTAGTTTATGTGCCACTTATGAAAGATTGTCTTGTCTATGATCAGATAGAGCTTGATTACGACAGGGTGCGGTTGTTCACGCTGACTGCTGGTTTAAATTTTCTCACGGTACTTCCTGATTTTGGGGCAGAAGGCGGGGCGTATGCGATTACCTCTGAAAAGGATAAGACGGGGATATTTATAGACAGGTTCGATAGGGAGGGGGGTAGGCACACTTTATCGAGGGTCTGTTCCCATAGTGCTTTGTTGAGGGTTTTGCCAACCTCGAAAGGGCTGATTGCCAGTATTGCTTTTAAAGGTGACAGCGATGGGAAGAGTGTTGTTAGGTTTTATATGTTCCCGGATGATTCGAATTCCGATACACGGCTTGAGTCGAAAGCCAAGGAGGGTTTAGCTATTGAGGGCGAACTTGTCTCTAGCGGGAGTGTGGAATTGTTGCACGAGATGATTGTTCTTTCAGGGTCAAACTACGATTGCGATGGCGGTGTCGAGATGCTTTATGATGGTGGCAGTGTATGGTTTATAGCCTATACTCGCCCGGGTTTCAGAATTGTCAGATTTGATCTTGAAGGAAAGGTTATCACTGATGTTGCGATAAAAAACCTTGGATCCTTCAGAGGAGGTCTGAATAGGAAAGCGGGTGTCGCGAGGTTTAAAGACTATTTATGCATCTCCGGGAATCACCAGGTTCTGCTCCTGCCGGTTAGAGACACTGAACCATATCTTGACGTTTCTGGCATGAAAACCCTTGGCCCGCGAATCGGGGATTGGACGCTAGGAGTGGGAGGAACCCATGACAGGTCAAAAAAGATAACCTGTGTTTCGGGGGGCCATAAGTATTTGTACATTGGTGTTTCCGAGGGATTTAAAACGACATACGCTGGAGCGGTATTCCGTTGGGATCCCGGATCGGGTGATTTTGAGAGGGTATGTGCGTCGAACTCGCTCGGTGGCACTCCGCTTGACGATTGCATAGCATACGAGCTTGTGGCGTTTTCTGATCGAGTCGAGGGTGGAGACATGTTTTTCTACATTTCATCCTATCCGCCGTTGTCGGGGATATGGAGACGATCTGGAGAAACAGGGGAATTCAAGCAGATGGAGTCTTGTACGTATTTCAGCTTTGAGAGGAGCGAGTTTTCGTCGCCCTTCCAGCATGATGACGTAGTTAATGTGCCACTTATGAAAGATTGTCTTGTCTATGATCAGATCGAGCTTGATTACGACAGGGTGCGGTTGTTCACGCTGACTGCTGGTTTAAATTTTCTCACGGTACTTCCTGATTTTGGGGCAGAAGGCGGGGCGTATGCGATTACCTCTGAAAAGGATAAGACGGGGATATTTATAGACAGGTTCGATAGGGAGGGGGGTAGGCACACTTTATTGCGGATTTGTTCTCAGCGGGATTTATTGAGGGTTTTGCCTACCCCGAAAGGGCTGATTGCCAGTATTTTCTTTAAGGGTGACAGCGATGGGAAGAGTGTTATAAGGTTTTATATGTTCCCGAGTGATTCGAAGTCCGATACGCGGCTTGAGCCTAGAGCCACTGAAGGTTTATGATAAATTATTTTGATGAACCTGCAAAGATTTTTGTTTGTTGAGCGTCTGATATGTTATGAGAGGAGAGATATGATGATTTTAGTGCGGTTATTTTTATGTGTTTGGTTGTATTTATGCGGGCCTTTGCTGTTGTCTGGTGGGTCTGTGTTTTCGTTGTTGCCTGACGTTAGCGCGTTTTATTCTGGCAGGGTCCATGATTTCAGCATAGAGGCGAGAGGGTATGAGGGGAAGGAGCTTGACTGGAATCTGCGATATTCGGGACGGACATTGTTTTCTGGGAGGCGCGTGGTCCCTGATTGCGGGAAGGTCAAGATATCTTTTGAATTTCCTCGTTTGAACCCTGGTGTTGTTGCTGAGGCAGAGTTCAGTTGTTTTGTTGTTGGGGATGTGGGGGGGGCTTCGGGGAAGGTTTTGAC
>CAZANS010000105.1:0-7664 GCA_964486565.1 uncultured Victivallales bacterium | reverse complement strand
GGAAATTACCGATCAGGATCTCAGTGCTTTGCGGCAGGAAGTTCTTCGGCTTGATCTCCCCGAGCGCCAGAGCACGGATCACAAGCGTCGCAGATTGGCTGCCAGCATTGCCACCCGTGTCGGCCAGCATCGGCATGAAGGTCGCCAGGATCGCAAACTGGATCAGAAGATCCTCGTAGCTCTGGACGATCAGGCCTGAAACCAGGCCGAGCAGCGCAAGTACCACCAGCCACGGGGCACGGTTGCGGAAGTGCCCCATTGCAGAAGTCCTCATGTAGACCGCCGCCTCGTGCTCACCGGAGATGGCCATGAACTTCTCGAGATCCTCGGTGTGCTCCTGGGTGATGATGTCAATTGCGTCGTCGTGGGTCACGATCCCGACGAGAGCGTTTTCCCTGTTCAGCACTGGGAGCGCGAGTAGGTCGTACTTCTGTATCTTCCTTGCCGCACCCTCTTGGTCGTCGTCAACCATCGAATATACAAAATCTGTATGCATGATGTCCCGGATCCTCTTGGCTGTCCCGGAGACAATGATATCCTTCAGAGATGAGTATCCAAGAAGCTTGCGGTTGTCGTCGAGGACGAAGGCGACATAGATGGTCTCCCTGTCGGGCGCGACCTTGCGCAGGTGTTCTATCGCCTCGGATATCGTCATGTCAGGCTTCAGTGTCGCGTAGTCAGAGGTCATTACCGCTCCCACTGTCCCTTCAGCGTAGGCGGTAAGCCTTCGGATGTCCTCTCTCTCGGCATGGGCGAGTGCCGGCAGCACAGAGTCCTTGAGCGAATCAGGCATCTGCTTGAACAAGTCGGCGCGGTCGTCAGGGGGCATCTCAGTCAACAAGGCGGTTATCTCGGCCCTCGGGAGCTCTTCAACAATCCCTATCTGCAGGTCTTCATCCAAATGGCTGAAAATCTCTGACCGGACGTGCTTCCCAGCGTGTTTGATGACCTCCCAGGCATCCTTTTGTGAGAGGGCGGATACTGCCTCGGCGACTCCCGCAGGGTGCACCGTCTCGCAGAATTCCTTGAGGGCCTCATGGTTGCCGGCTCGTATGAGCCTGGGCAGGTCTTCAAGTCTGGCTTTTTCCTCGATATTCAGTTCTATTTTCATGGTGCCACCTCCGGGGGGTTGGTTTTTCAGTTCCCAGCCTCCAAAGGATTGCACCAGCAGCCTCTTTGCTATAGGGGCTTCCGGCGAGTCCTGCACAGGCAGGGACGCTGGAGTCTAGGTTCGGGTTCGTCAGGTTCGCCGCTGCGGGAACCAAGTTCTTTCATTTTCGATCGCACGTGCATTTTATTCTCTGAGTGAAAGTTCACAAATACATATCGTCAAGGCTGTTAGGTCCCAACCAGACTGCCGTGGATCCCATTGCTAAAAGAGTGCTCCAGAGCAGCAGCATATGATCTTACACCCGGGATTTGCTCTCTTCAAGGCTCACAATACATGAAAAAAAGTTTTTTTTATACTTTGAAAGTATAAATAACGCATTAGTTTATAGCTTCGTCATTAGGTATCCGGGGCTTCCCGGGTTGTTTTTGAACTGATTCACGGGTTGTTTATCAATGGACATTGCAATAACAGGCAGGGGGCTGGTCACTCCGCTTGGCAACGGGCTCGACAAGAACGAGGAGTCCCTCAGAAGCGGCAAAACCGGAACGGTTTTTGTTCAGGAATGGAAGGACATGTACCTTGAAAGCCAGGTCGCCGGCATCGTTGATTTGAATTTCGACTGCCCTCTCATAGACAAGAAGGCAGATAAATTCACAAGCGCAAACGGCAAGATGGCACTCGCCGCAACATACGAAGCTCTTCAGGAGGCCCGGCTTTCCGTTGATGATTTGAGGGGCAAGCGTGTGGCGGTGATACTCGGCTGCGGCGGCAGCTCGTACATAACCGTTTTCGACGGTGCCAAGACCTTGATCGAGACCCATAGGGTCAAGCGGGTCAGCCCCTTCTCCGTAACAAAGATAATGAACTCCTCAGCCGCGGCAAACATCGCTCTGGCGCTAGGCGTCACGGGCGAGAGCTACGCGATCAGCTCCGCATGTACCAGCAGCGCTCATTCGATCATAATCGCCTCTAGGCTCATAAGGGACGGCAGCTACGATATGGTCATAACAGGAGGCAGCGAGGAGACGAGCTGGATCAACGCTTTGGGCTTCGATGCCATGAAGGCGCTCTCACGCTCATACAACGATTCGCCTGGTAGGGCCAGCAGGCCCTTTGACCGCGACCGCTCGGGGTTCATCCTTGCCGAGGGCGCCGGGATCCTTTTCCTTGAAAACCCCGAGCATGCAGAAAAACGCGGTGCGAAATTCAGCACAGTGGTGTCAGGCATAGCTACAAACTGCAACGCCTCCGACATGGTCGTCCCGGACAGCAGATCGGCTGCCGATCTGATGCGCATGGCTATCGCCGACGCAGGGGTAACTCCAGACGATATTGACTACGTAAACGCCCATGGAACCTCAACGAACATCGGCGACCCCAAGGAGCTGGAGGCTGTCAAACTGCTTTTCGGCGAGAGAGCTTCCAAAGTGCCTGTAAGCAGCACGAAGTCAATGACCGGCCACATGATCGGGGCGACCGGCGCGATCGAGGCAATATTCTGCTCCCAGATGATCGATAAGGGGTTCATCGCCCCAACCATGAACCTCGAAAACGTCGAGCCGGGCTTCGAATGGGCCGATCTTGTCCCCAACAAGGCCAGAACGGAAGTGGTTCTCCGGCATGTGCTGAACAACAGCTTCGGTTTCGGCGGCACGAATGGGGCAATGGTTATATCCTCCGCGGCGGGAAAAAGATAGAGCCAATTTCAAAACTACCCGCGCCGGCGCTCCCAACGCGCTGCACACGGAGTTTTAAAACTGGCTCGAGAGAAAAAAATAGGAAATCTCTTTTAAAAAGGACTTTGACAACAGGTCAAGTCGCTTTATATTAAATAGTGTGGTTCCGCGCTGCCGTATCAAGCCAGCTTGTGCGTGCCGCCGGAAGAGTTTAGTTGTAAAATATGCAAGGAGTAATTGGATGTCTGCAAAAGTAAACAAGGACACCTGCACAGGGTGTGAAGCCTGTCTGGACTCTTGCCCGGTAGAGGCGATCGTAATGAATGACGGCAAGGCCAAGGTCACAGACGAGTGCATAGACTGCGGCGTTTGTGTTGACGAGTGCCCCGTCGAAGCTATTTCCATGGAATAGCGCAAGGTCTGAATATGCCGGCGGGACATTGTGCCGCCGGCTTTTTTCATGACCAGGATTTTTTCAGCAGGATTGTCGGATGACAGAGCAAGTTTCAAAACTACACGTGGCTACGCGACATGCCATTTCCACGCTCGGATCTTCTGTCTTAATTTGCCTTCTCCCGCTCTTGTTGTCATGCGGCAGGAAGCCACCGCCAGATCCGCCGAGAACCCTCCCGGAAATCGTCCTCGAGGCTATTGATGCGCTCAGCTCTGGCGACCACAAGCTGGCTCTGGCCAAGGTCGAGCGTCTCAGGGAACTCGCCCCGACAAATGTCTTTCTTGCCAATCTGGAGATTCTGGAGAATAACAACGTGATAATTGTCGAGGCTCAGAGGCAGATCAACATGGGCAATCTCCAGAAGGCTCTTGGTATTGTCAACGAGAGTATAATAAAGGACGGCAGACATGCCGATCTTCTCAGTGCATCCTCCAAACTTGCCTTGGCAGTGAAAACAGATGAGATCCTGCAGGTGTTCAAGACCCCCCGCGATTCCACTCAGTTGCTCGGCGCTGCGGCTCAGTTGAAGGAGATCGCTTCTTCTTACCCACCGGCATCCCCCTTCCTCCCAATCGTCGAGCAAAAAACTGCCCTGGCCAAAAAAATGGCCGAGTGGGAGTCGGCCAGGGCTGTCGAGTCGCTTTGCAGCTATCTGGATCAGATGCTTGACAAAAATGATCCCGACACTGATGTGCTTTTTGCCGTGCTTGAGATCACCGATCCCCTGAACCACACGCTTTTGAACTACCTTTACAACCTGAACGAGAACCAGAACCTTCCGCTGAATACATTTGATGAAGACGGGATATTCTCCTCGGAAACATCCGATTCCGGGTCGAAACCGATTGATGATCAGAACGTCCCGGAGCCGGCAAAAAAAACCGACACTTCCAAAGATAAAAATGACGATGACAAAGGATGGTGGAACAGATTCTCTTTCTAGGGAGCCAATTTCAAAACTCCCCGTGGCCGCGCGGCTTGCCATTTTGGATGCGAGGCCACACCGAAATGGCGGGCACAGACAGTTGATGGTATGCACCAGCCATTTCGCCGCACCGCCTGCCCCGCATGCCGCGCATGCGCTCCCAACGCGGTTAACGCGGAGTTTTGAAACTGGCTCTAGGCCTTTTTTTTGTTGTCTTGTGTCTTTAACGTGTTATATTCCCTTTTCAGGCTGCGGGTGTCGTGTCCCTGGCCAGGTTTTTGAAAATCAATATTAGGAGTGGAAAATGGATCTCAGAGTTATTGGGTCAATGTTTTGTACGGGTACGGTTCTTTTTTTGTCTGCATGCGCGGACGGGGAGAGCCCCAAGGAAAACGGGGATAGGCACTCTGGCGCAGGCAAGAAAGTCGAGCGCGAAGCTCTCAACAAAACCGAGAAAATCGCAAAAGGCGCTGATCAGGCATTCGTGGGTTCTGCCGATCTGGACAATAAGGGCACGACCATCGAGGAGATTTTCATGAATGCAAATATCCCGGAAGTGGTCGCACTGGTCGGGGAGGACAAAATAACACGGGACGACCTCGTGAAGGACATCAAGGCGCAGCTCCCTCCATTCATGAAAGGCCAACCCTTGCCCCCCCAGGTCGCAGCTAACATCTCCTACAATATAAAAAAACTGATAGATTCCATCGTCAACAGGAAGCTGCTTCTAAAGCTCGCGGCAGAGGACGGGATTACTCCATCGCCGCGAATGTTGATGGATCAGCTCGATTCTCTGATGGCAAAAATGTCCGATGAGGAAAAAACCGAGTTCGAGGGGCGCCTGGAGGCACAGGGGACCAGCATCGAGAAGGAAAAGGCACAGGCAATGAACGATGTCAACTCCCAGGAGGCGGTGGCGATAGAGCACTGGATCGAGACCAAACTGACGCCTTCCGTTACGGTTGCCGACGCTGTGGCGCAGAAGTACTACAATGAGCATCCTGAATATTTCAAGCAGTCAGAGACCGTAGAGGTCGAGCATATTCTGGTGACCCCGGAGCGACCTGACATGGAGGCTCTCACGGGGATGTCTGACGAGCAGCGCAAGGAATTCATGGAGAATGCAGAGCAGCGCGCCAAGGTTAAAAGCGAGGAGTTGCTGGAAAAGGTCAAGGGCGGAGAGGATTTCGCGGCTTTGGCTGTGTCCAATAGCAAATGCCCCAGTGCGCTTGAGGGAGGCAAACTCCCGGCATTCAACAGAAAAGGGCAGACCGAGGATGCCAGCGGAGGGAGGATGGATCAGTCTTTCACCGATGCATCCTTCGCGCTTAAGGAGCTCGGTGATGTTTCTGCACAGCCATTGAAGACCCCTTACGGTTACCACATCATCAGGCTGGTGAAAAGGACCGAGGAGTCCACGGTTCCTTTTGAGGAAGTCAAGGAGATATTGATCTCGAATCTGAAGAATGAAGAGTTGGGAAATGTCGTCAGAGCCCGGCTGGAGGCTGAAAGAGCCAAACAGGATGTCAAGATTTTTGTGGAGTGATTTTTTGTCGTCCGGGTGAACCTGACCGCAGGCCATCTATGAATGGAGGTCGCACAATGAGATTTTCGCTGTCGTCAGTGGTTCTGATGCTTTCTTTTGTCTCTTGCAGCACAGTACGCTCTCCCATTCCCGGGCAGACACCGATCCCGGTCGAGCAGGTGCTCCTTTCTGATGTCAGGGGCGTCCTCTCGGATATGCTTGACAGGCTTCTTCTGGAGAATGTCTTGAGAAAACCTGACGATTCACTACCCTTCGTCATGGTCGAGCATTTCGATTCAGCAGAACTGCCCGAACTCGATTCCTGGCTGTTGGCTCAGGATATAAGGCTGAAGTTGCTTATGAGCGACAAGGTGGCCGTCCCAGAGCCCGAGGTGCAGGATCGCAAAGAGGCTTTGGAGGAGCGCAGGCGAGTCATTGAGCAATGCGACTTCATCCTAAGCTGCAGCTTGTCCAAGATGCCTTTCGGGTCACCGGAAGATGAACAGCACGTCATCGTCTTGATTTGCAAGCTCGCAGATGCCAGAACAAATCTGGTGATTTGGGAATCTGACGCGAAGCTGCTGAAGTGAGCAAAGCCGCCGAGGTAGAGCTTAATATATCCTCTGTAGCCTATGGAGGACTCGGTATCGCCAGAAACCTGGGCAAGGTGGTAATGGTGCCAGATGTCCTGCCCGGCGAGACAGTGCTCGCAAAAATCACCGCAGACTTGAAAGGCTACTCACGGGCTGTGCTTCAGGCTGTGCTTAAACCATCACCGCATAGGATCGGGGAAGGCGACATGATAGCTCCAGGCCATCCAGGGTCATCGGATTGCCAAGCTCCATCCAGAGTGCCGGGATGCGTCTATCAATCCTTCTCATACCCCGAGGAGCTTAGAGTCAAAAACCTGCAGTTGGGGCATTTCCTCAAGGATATCTGTGGCCTTTCGGCTGACCCCTGCCCCTCGATCCCCCACCTAAACTATCGGAATAAAATCACACTTCACGCTCAGAAGGAGAGCGGAAGGTTGCTCCTGGGATATAGAGAGGAGAAAAGCCACAATGTCTGCGACCTGCCTCAGTGCACGCTAGCCATGACTCAGATTAACGAGAAACTTCGCGAAATCCGCGCCGCCAAGACAATTACAGCTTCAATCAGATCTGGTGACTCCTTGACTTTGAGATTCAACACTTCCGTCGGAGTGTTGAGCTGGGTGAACAAGCCCCCGAATAACCTGTCGTGGCTGAAGGAGAATACTCCCGCAGGGTTGATCTCCGTTCCAGCAGGCAGCTTCTACCAGGTCAATCCTGGAGTCTCGGACACACTCATGGACACGGTCGTAGAGCTTGTGCGGCAGCTCTCCCCGGATTCTCTGGTTGATCTCTACTGCGGATGCGGATTCTTCAGTGTCGCAGCAGCCTTTGCCGGCGTGAGGAGCATTTCCGGGATGGACAGCGACCAATCCGCGATTGAGGCGGCCAGATACAACCTCGGTAAACAGGGCATTGACAATTTCAATTTTCTCGCAGGTAAGGCAGAGCACGGATTCCAAAAACTCCTTCAAAATCATCGGCGCGCAAAAAACAAGCTCTCAGATTCCGTGCTTCTCGCAGACCCGCCAAGACAAGGCATCCCTGAACCAGTGCTCCAGATAATCGGGGAAACGCGGTTCAAAGCGGTCATCTACGTGTCGTGCTCCCCAGACACGCTGACAAGGGATGCCGGCAGGCTTCTTCGGTTCGGATATCAACCCGTTCACGCAAGCTTGTTGGACATGTTCCCAAGGACCATGCACTTCGAGTCCGTAATGGCTTTCCGCAGTCCCGATGCCTGAGTACATCAGGCGCAAAACTCAATTCCAGAGCCAATAAGGCGTTTGCAAGCTTTCAGATGGAGGCTATATTCTAATCCAATTCGTTTTTGCGCCCGTAGCTCAGATGGATAGAGCGTCTGCCTCCGGAGCAGAAGGCCAC